>DAIOWL010000654.1:0-4487 GCA_036758545.1 Streptosporangiaceae bacterium
GCCGGCCCGCGATCACCAGTTCGCAGGCCAGCCCGGCGCGGCGGGCCGCGGCTGCGGTGGCGGCGCAGAAGTTCGAGCCCGCCGCCCCGCCGGTGAGCAGCGTGTCGGCGCCCTCCGCGATCGCCGCGGCGACCAGGAACTCCAGCAGCCGGGCCTTGTTCCCGCCGAACGCGAACCCGGTCAGGTCGTCGCGCTTGACCAGGAGCGGACCGGTGCCCAGCGCCGCGGCCAGCCGGGGCGCCGCGACCAGCGGCGTCGGCAGGACGGCCAGCGGCGTCCGGGGCAGGGTGCCGGCCAGCGCTTCGACCGAGGCGGCCAGGGAGAGGGCACGGATCACGGCCACTCCGCGGGCTCGGCGGCGCGGGCGGCGGTGGCGCGCGCGATCACCAGGTCGGTCATCTGCGGGCAGCGGCCGGGGTCCGGCGCCGCGGTCAGCTCCCTGGCCTCGGCCGGGCTGAATAGGGCCGAACGGGCCAGCGCCTGCTCCGCCGCCAGGCCAGCCGCGGTTCCCTGGCCAAGAGCCTGCTGCAGCGCGTCCTGGGCCCGGCGCGCGCCCAGCCTGGGGGTGAGCAGGGCCAGCGCCCGCTCGCTGACCGGGTAGCCGCCGTACCGGGCCAGGTTGGCTCGCATCGCCGCGGCGTCCACGGTCAGGCCCGCGGTCAGGCCGACGGCGACCTGCAGCGCGGCCGTGGTCAGCAGGCAGGTCTCCGGCCACGCCACCCACTCGGCCTTCCAGCCGCGGCCGTCCCGCTCGTGCTGCTGGACCACGGCCTCGGTCATCACCGCGGCGCTGGACCTGGCCAGCCGGGCCAGCGTGTCCAGGTGCTCGCTGCCCTCGGGGTTGCGCTTGTGCGGCATGGTGATGCTGCCGACGGTGCCGACCGGGGCCGCCTCGCGCAGCTCGCCGATCTCCGGCCGCTGCAGCTCGTAGACCTCGCCGCCGATCCGCGCCAGCGTGCCGCAGATCAGCGCGAGCAGCTGGGCGAACTCCGCGCCGCGGTCGCGCGCCGTCAGCCAGGAGATGCCGGGGTCGGCCAGGCCGAGCTCGGCGCAGAAGCGGGCCCGCACGGCCAGGCCCTGGTCTCCGTAGAACACCAGGCTCCCGGTGCCGCCGCCGAGCTGCCCGACCAGCCAGCGCGGCGCGCCGTCGCGCAGCCGGTCCAGGTGGCGGCGGATCTCGTCGGCCCACGACGCGGCCTTCCAGCCGAACGTCACCGGGCTGCCCGGCTGCCCGTGGGTGCGGCCCGCCATCACCGTGTCCCGGTGCTCGGCCGCCAGGGCGAGCAGCCGCTCCTCGATGCGCCGCAGGTCCCGCCAGACCAGGCCGCCGATCCGGCGCAGCGCCAGCGCCGTCCAGGTGTCGGTGATGTCCTGCACGGTGGCCCCGGCGTAGACGTAGTCACGGGCCTGCTCGGGCAGCACGGCCTGCAGGGCCCGGATCAGGCCCAGCATGGAATGCGAGGCCTGCCGGGTCTGCTCGGCCGCGAAGGCCAGGTCGATCCGGTCGGCGCGAGCGTGCTCCGCGATCAGTTCGGCCGCGCGGACCGGGATCAGCCCGGCCTCGGCCTGGACCCGGGCCAGCGCCGTGATCACCTCGAGCCAGCCTGCCAGCCGGCCCTCCTCGCCGAGCACCGCCCTGGCCTCGTCCGTCCCCCACAGGTGCCGGTAGAGGACGGAGTCCGCGATCCGGTCGGTCATCTGCCCGGTCACCGGACGAGCCGGGCCGACACCGCCAGGCGCAGGCCTTCGGAGATCTGCGCCAGGCTGGCCCCCCAGGGCACGACCACCGTGTCGCCGTCACAGGCGACCCGGTCCTCGAGCAGGCAGCACTTGGTCAGCAGCGGGCCGCCTGCGTCGTCCTGCCCGGCCAGGTTGCGCGGGCACATGTCCACCTGCGGCACCTCGTCGCCGTAGAACCAGTCGTGGATGGCCCGGGAGCGGGCGCACCCGACCAGCGTCCACGGCTCGCGCGGCGGGATCTCGTCCAGGTAGGAGATTTCGGCGCCGTCCTGGGCGCCCTGGCCGGCCCGGCAGGGGAACAGGTACCGTGCCGCCGGGCGGCGGGCGGCCAGGTCCCTCAGATCGACCAGCTCGGGTACCAGCTCGACCGGCGGCAGGTCCTCGGCGACGTCGAGTACCCGCCTCAGCTGGTCCACCAGCTTGGGCGGCCAGGGCGGGACCACCTCGAGGACCCGGATCCGGACCGGCGCCGGGTCGAGGATGAAGCTGACGTGGCCGTAGAGGCCGCGCACGATCACGCACCGGGCGCCGGGCGCGTGACCGGCCGCGGCCCGGGCCAGCTGGGTGGGCACGGCGGTGTCGGCGTCCGGCACGTCCACCATGACGGTCTCGTCCGCCCGGGCGAGCACGGTCACCGACGTCACCGGGGAGAACAGCGGCTGCTCGGACTGCTTGGTGACCTCGGCCAGCATGCTGGCGGCCCCATTGCGGGCGATGACGTAGCGGGTCCGCCGGTACACGTCCCGGCCGGTCAGGTAGGCGCGCAGCGCGCCCTCCTCCAGCGGCACCGGGACCTCGGCCACGCTGACCTCGCGGTACTGGGCGGGGACCAGGTTCACGTGGTCAGGCCCCGCGCACGGACACCGGGCCCGGTACCGGTGTCCCGTAGGTGTCGGAGCGCAGCGACAGCCGGAACGTCTCGAGCCCGAGCGCGCCGTCCGGCGCCACGTTGGCCAGGTTCACGTCCGGGCCGAACCGGCGGACGAACCAGGCCTGCTGATCCTCGCGGGGCGCCTCGAACACGACACAGTCCGGGCCGACCGCCGCGGCCAGGGCTTCGGCCACGTCCTGGCGGATCGCTCCGGAGGACTCGTAGATGCCGACCGTTCCGCTCGCCCGGCCCTCGGCCAGGATCCAGGTCGCACCCGCTTCCAGGTCGCCGGCCGCCGCCTGCGCCCACTGCTCCGGCGTCAGCCGGACCGCGGCGTGCTTGGAGCCCACCTCGGCGAGCACGATGAAGCGTTCCGCGGCCGCCGCGATCAGGTCGCGCTTGGCCGCGTCCTCCATCGGGACGGTCCCGGCCGAGACCTCGACGCAGGGGAACCCGGCGTCGGCGGCCCAGTCGAGGAACTCCGATGCCCGGCCCTGGGCCCAGGCGATCTCCAGCAGCGTGCCGCCCGGCGAGGCGAGCACCCGGTGCCGGGCCAGCAGGTCCAGCTTGGCCGCCAGCTGCGGGTCGAGGTAGGCGATGCCCCAGCCGAACTTCCACACGTCGACGTAAGATTCGTTCTGTTCCAGCAGGTCAGTGGCCTGGGCCAGCGGGAGTCCGCGGTCGAGTACGTGGGTGATCCCGGTCCTGCGCGGCTTGCCGGAGCGGCTGGGCAGGTCAAGAAAGCCGGGACCAAGCATAAACGCTATAATAGATATTCCTACACTTTAGTGCAAGAACGGAGCCTGGGATGGGCGTCGATCTGCCGGGGTTGGCCCGATCCGTCCGAACCCATCCCGGCGTCACGGCCAAGGCCGAGATCGGCCTGGTCAGCGACGTCTTCCAGAGCACCGACTGGCTGGCGGGGCCGGGGGACGACGGCGCGGTCGTGACCGATCAGGGCGTGTCCCTGGTGGTCGGCGGGGAGGCCATCCTCCCCTCGTTCGTGGCGGCCGATCCCTACCGCGCCGGGGTGGCCGCGGTCACCACCAACGTCAACGACCTGGCGGCCATGGGCGCCTGGCCGCTGGCCCTGGTGGACACGGTCACCGGCCCGCGCGAGGTCATCCAGCGTGTGCTGGAGGGTATGCGCTGGGCCTCGGGCCTGTACGACGTCCCGGTGGTGGGCGGTCACATGACCGTCACCGAGGGGCCGCCCGGGCTGTCCGCCTTCGGCCTCGGCCGGGCCGACTTCCCGCTGTCCGCACAGGCCGCCGCATCGGGCCAGTCGCTCATGCTCGGCTGCTGCCTGGAGGGGCAGATGCGGCCCGACTTCCCGTTCTTCCCCTCGTGGGAAGAACGCGGCACCAAGCTGGCCGGGGACGTCAGGCTGCTGGCCGAGGGCGCGGAGAGCGGCTGGGTGGCGGCGGCCAAGGACGTGAGCATGGCCGGCCTGGTCGGGTCGCTGGCCATGCTGCTCGAGTGCAACCGGCTCGGGGTGAGCCTGGACCTGGACGCGCTGCCGGTTCCGGCCGGGGTGACGCTGGAGCGGTGGATCAACTGCTTCCCGTGCTTCTCTTTCCTGATGTGCGTGCCGCCGGGCCGGGAAGAGGATTGCCTGAGCGCGTTCGGCCTCCGTGGTCTGACGGCCGCGGCGGTCGGCACCCTCGACGACACCGGCCTGCTACGGCTCAGCTCGGCCGGGCAGACGGAGACCGTGTTCGATCTTTCTGCGGAGTCAGTGACGAACCTGGCACGGCCCGCGCCGGGCGGCGGCCGCGCCAGGTCAGCGCGGCGGTGACCGCCAGCGCGGCGGCGCAGACGGCCTCGGTCAGCCCGAAGGCCGCCTGCAGCGCCGCGCCGTCCAGCACGGGTGCGC
>DAIOWL010000655.1:0-4474 GCA_036758545.1 Streptosporangiaceae bacterium
GCCACGCGAACGTGACCTCATGGGCAGAAAGCAGCCGTGCCCTGAACACCGCGGGATGGCCCGGATGCTTACCCTCAATCGCCCGTGAGCGGATTCCCGAGACCTACCTCAAGATGCTCAACACCCACGACCCGGACCTGGTCGACCAGTTCGTGGCTGAGAACTACATCAACCACAACGCGTTCGTCGCTGACGGCCGCGAAGCGAACCGTCAGTTCTGGCACGCGTTCTTCGTGGCGCTACCCGACGTCAGCGCCAGCATGGAAGACCTGGTGATCGCCGGCGACCGGGTGGTGGGACGGTTCGTCTACCGCGGCACGCATACGGGAGACTTCATGGGCATCCCCGCCAGTGGCAGCGCTGTCGAGATGCGGTCCATCGACATCTGGCGCATCGAGGATGGCATGTTCGCCGAGCACTGGGACGAGCTGAACACCCTGCAGGTGTTTCAGCAGATGGGCGCGCTGCCGCCGCTCGGCGGCGGCTCCGGGGCCCAGGCATGACGCTCCTGTCCCAGCTCGCCGCGCTCGCCGCGATCGTGGGCACCGGCGTGGTCTACGGCACCGACGTTTTCTGCGCGCTCGTCCAGCGGCCGGCGCTCGCCAGGGTTGACGACGCCACCCTCACCGCCGTCATGGGGAACGTGCACCGCTCCGCAGACCGCCGCATGCCCGAATCATCGTCCCCAGAGCCGTACTGCAGGGTCTCGCAGTTGTCGCGCTGTGCGTAAGCCTGATCGGCTGACCCTTTCAAGTCATACAGCCGAGCTCGAAGCCGGAGTGCCACTGCGCGACGTCCAAGAGGCCGCTTCCCACGCCGACCCGCGGACCACCATGAGATACGACCGTACCCGCGGCAGCCTGGACCGGCACGCCACCTGCATCGTCGCCGCCTACGTCGCGGGCGCCGCCCGTTAACCAGCGAGCAGCCCTCCTGGCGGCCAGAAGTCACCAGGAGGGCAAGCTCAGAATCGACCGCGAGCGGCGGCCACGCCCCGCCACCCCGGCATCAACGCGAACCGCCTTATGATCGGTGGCCCGCCTAACACCACGATGGCCAATCCGAGTCACCGAAATGCGCGTTCTGTGCCATCGAGAACGCGCCCGGACAATTGGCCTGACCATGCGGGTCGTTCGTCGGCCCGTCTATTCGGCCTCTGCCCGGGGTCGGGCGGACAGCATCTGCGGCCGCGCATGCCTTGGTAACCCAGACTTGTTCCGCGAGCTCGCCGTGGTGTCCTTGGGGCAGGTCGTGTCCGCGTCTTCGATTGTTGGCAAAATGGTTAACACGGCCCAGGTCCAGTCGCGCGGAAGGCAGATAACCGTGAGCGCACGTAACCTCCAGGAAGTCCTCGATCGCAGCGGCAGCATCGTCGAGCTCCTGCGAAGCTCGCAGATCGGCGCGTACATCTACCCGGTCGTGCCGGCCGAGTTCACCAACTGGCGGCGCGAGCAGCGTGCCTGGCGCGAGACCGCCGTCCTGTTCGACCAGTCCCACCATATGGTGAATCTGTTCGTTAAGGGCCCGGACGCGCTGAAGCTGATCTCCGACACGGCCGTCAACAGCACGGCGAACTTCCCGGTCAACCGGGCCAAGCAGTATGTGCCGACGACCCCCTACGGCCATGTCATCGGCGACGGGATCCTCTTCCACGAGGCCGAGAACGAGTTCGTGTTCGTCGGCCGTACTCCGGCGGCCAACTGGCTGCAGTACCAGGCGGGGGCCGGAGGATACGACGTGGAAGTCATCAAGGACGACCGGTCGCCGTCACGCCCGTACGGGCACGCTGTCACCCGGCGCCTGTGGCGGTTCCAGATTCAGGGACCGAACGCGTGGAAGGTGATCGAGAAGGTCAACGGCGGCCCGCTGGAGCAGCTGAAGTTCTTCCACATGAGCCACATGAACGTCGCCGGCGAGCGGGTCCGGACGCTGCGGCACGGCATGGCCGGCGAACCCGGGCTGGAGCTATGGGGCCCTTACGACAGCTACGAGAGGGTACGCGATGCGATTCTCGAGGCGGGCCGGGAGTTCGGCCTCGAGCCGTGCGGCTCCCGGGCCTATGGCTCCAACACGCTGGAGTCCGGCTGGATCCCCTCGCCGCTGCCCGCGGTCTACACCGGCGAGGAGCTGCGCTCCTACCGCGAGTGGCTCCCCGCCAGCGGCTACGAGGCCACCAACGCGCTGGCCGGCAGCTACGTATCGGACAACATCGAGGACTATTACGTCAATCCCTTCCAGCTCGGATACGGGTCCTTCGTGAAGTTCGACCACGATTTCATCGGCGCGGGCGCCCTGAAGAAGATCGATGCCGCGGCCCAGCGGAAGAAGGTCACTCTCGCCTGGAACGCCGACGACGTGGCGAAGATATTCGCCTCACTGGTCGACACCGGCAGCAGAGGGTGCCAGTTCTTCGAGGTGCCGACCGCGAACTACGGATCATCGAACTACGATGCCGTCCTCGACTCCAGCGGCGCCACCGTCGGCTTGTCGATGTTCAGCGGGTACAGCGCCAACGAGCGCCGAGCGCTCTCCCTCGCGACGATCGACAACACCATCGAGATCGGTACCGAGGTCACGGTCATCTGGGGTGAGCCGGACGGCGGGAGCAGTAAGACCTCGGTGGAGCCACACGACCAGATCCCGGTGCGCGCGATCGTCAGCCCGGTGCCCTACTCGGCCCACGCACGCACCGGGTACCGCGCCGGCTGGCGGACCGCCGGCGCTCGCCCGTAATACGGCACGCACATCGTCCGTTTTCACGGCCCCACCAGCGCCTGGAGGGTCCGCGCGTTCCGCACGGCGTTCGCGTTGCCGTCGTTGTTGAAATAGACGTACACGTCTTGACCTGCGCGGCTCCATTCCCGGATCCGGTCGGCCCACCACTGCAAATCAGCGTCAGAATACGAGCCGGCGTACAGCTGATGATGATCCGGGCCGTGCATCCGTACGTAGGCGAAATCTGTGGTGGCGCGGAGCATGCATGGCAGGTTTGCCCCGCTCATCACGCAATACGCGGCCCCGTGTTCGGCTAGCAGCGCGAAGATCTGTTCACAGTGCCAGCTGTGATGGCGGAATTCCACCGCCACGCGAATCCAGGCCGGGACCAGCCGCAGGAAATACGCCAGCCGGATGTCATCGCGCGGCTGCGAGGGCGGCAGCTGAACCAGCAGCACGGCCCGCTTACCGCCCAGCTCATGCCAGCCCTCCCGAATGCGCTGCAGCCATGTCTCCGGTGCGTACAGTCTGCGCGCATGGGTCAGCCCGCGGGGTGCTTTGACGGACAGGCGGAAATCATCAGACAGCCGGTCCTGCCAGGTCCGGAACGCTATCGGCCTGGGCCAGCGGTAGAAGCTGCTGTTGAGTTCGGCGGTGCAGAAGGCGGCCGCGTAACGGCTGAGCCGGCTGCCGGACCGAAGTCCCGGCGGGTACAGTTCGGGGTGCCAGTGATCGTAGCTCCACCCTGACGTACCGATCCCTATCGCCACCGGGATCCCTCAGCAGGCCGCGACGTCACGGAGCGGATGTCCCGCCCTCAGGCTGCTGGCCGGGTTCCGCGGCGCTCGCGGGCGGTATGTCCCCATCCACCAGGGCGGTAGACCCAGCCGCGCGGGTGACCGTCTCGTCGGTCCGCTCCCGCAGCCGCTCTAGCGATTCGGCGTCGCCGAGCGGGATGGTGGCCTCCAGGCGCGAGCGAGCCTGCACCTCGGGCAGGTCCATGACCGCATCGACCAGGCTGGCCCGGCTGCCCGGCGGTGTAGGGCCGGAGGAGGGGAGCAGCGAAGTCCGGACGGTTTCCTCGGAACCTTCGAGGGGCGTCACCTCAGCCGCGGCGACCGTCTCACCATCGTCCTTGATCTCAACGCGACGAGGCTGGTCACTGGTCATGGCACTCTCCCCGGGCTGGGCCTCATCTGATGCGGATAAGCCCTGCCCGCAACCGCCGGTGTGAAACAGCCGGAACGCCGGGATAAGTGACCGGATTCGTCTACGAGCGCCGCCATGGGCGGGACCACTGGTCAGCCGGGTTCACGGCTGGAAATCGGGCGGTAGGCCGGTGGTGCCGTGCGTGAGACCCGGCCCGTTCGGCGAAAAATGACCTTCGATGATCCGAACGGGCCGGGTGGTTCGCCCTCTTAGCCGTCAGCCGCCGTCCGTGCCCAGGCGCCCGGCTGGATGTCACGCGTGACCCTCGCTTAACTGGAGTCCCCGGAGGTGAAAAAGGAGGCGAAGCTGCCCGCTATCCCGGTGACCACGAAAATCGCCCACATCTCCAGGGCGACATCCACCACCTTGCCGCCCGTGGTCAGCGGGTTCGTGATCGCCGACGATATAGTCAGCAACTGCACGGCCGTGAAGAACACTGCGTCGCCGTAACCGTGAATATCGCCGCCTTTTACGCCGCTTTCGAAGGCCCATATGAGCACAGAGCCAACGGCGAGAACCAGCAGCGTCAGCCCGAACGCAATGAGCAGGC
>DAIOWL010000656.1:0-4474 GCA_036758545.1 Streptosporangiaceae bacterium
CTCTCGTCGGGGTACCGTCCTTCATCGTTTACAGGCTGTGGCTTCAGCCCTAGAACCCGTCAGACCATCGCTCAGGCCGCGGCGCGAACGTGAAAACGGGCTTCCGGCACTTCAGCACCGTTCGTACCAGATCGTAAGACGTGGATACCGCGTTCATGCCGCTAGAACGCAATGCCGTTGAGCTCGTGGGCTGCGGCCGGGCGGCACGTCCAGAAACCGGACTCAGGACACGCAGGCACCGTCAGCATCACTGTTGGTGCGTGCCGGACCAGCTGGAACGTCATGAAACCCCGGATCCAGTGCGTTCTGGTGCAGTGAATTCCCGGTTTCATTGCGTCCGCCAGGCGTGCGGTAGCAGGCCAATCGTCATGATCAACATAAGCGAAACGGCATTGTGCCACAACGAAATGCCGGGGCCATCCACGCCTTAATAGGGAGCAGGCCGACTCACCTCTTCAATATCTCGGCTGATTACCGGTTTTTCCGGCCGTACACTCCTACCAGGATCAGCACGATCAGCCCAACGATGCCGAGCGTAATCGCCGAAGCGCCGGGGCCGGTGTAGTCATTCATCCCCACCGCGACGACAGCGACACCGATCAGCATTACCGTGCTCCTACCAGCTGCCGGGACACTGATACGCCGGGAAGACAGCTACGGCGGATGCCGGGGTGTGCTGCTTTGGCTTGCCCTCCGCGTCCGGCGCGTGGCCCGGCGTACGCTCGGGGCGGGGCTCCCAGGCCAGAGCCCGGCGCGGACGCCGGGCCAATGGCGCCGATCGGTCGAGATGCGAGCAGCCGCGTCGCAAAGCGAGCCGATCGGCAGGGGATCACCTACCGATTGCGTGATACATGTCATGGAACAGTCCTACAACGCCGAGGCCGAGTACGACCACGAGCGCCATGGCGATGATGATGAGGACGATCCGCCACCATACGATGAGCACGATCGCCAGCGCGATCAAGACCGGGATGAAGTTAGGGTCTTGCGCCGGCCCCTGAGCAGACAACATGATGTTTCCTCCTCTCTCGGGTTGTCGCCATCGAGAGGGGACCGGTGATCGGTTAGGCTATCTGCCTCTGGCCTGTTGACTTGGCCATCGGGATGTGTAGTATCAGCCCTGACACCGGTCCTCTGCCGTCTATGACTTGGTTCCGGTAACAGCACGGCCGGTGGCCCACACCGGCCGCGCTCGTGTTTGATGGTCCACAGCGGACTCGGGTCACCGGTGCCTTGCCCGCTTGGCTGTATTCGTCTTCTCGGCTTCTGGCTGGCTTCCCCTCTCTCCTTCCGGGCTCACGCCCGGTGCGGCTGCGCTGACCCCGGGTTGCGGCTGGCGCCTCGTCTCCTCGCCTCCGTCTGGAGCTTGAGGTAACGGTTTAGCCAACTGCCTGCATGATCAGCGTTGATCCTTGACAATAGGTCCTTACACTTGGGAGTGTCGCTCTGTCTGACACTGACGTCAAGGTGCATTTGGAAATTACCATTGGATGCTTTACGGTAGGCTGGTACAGTAAGATCATTACCAAAGTCAGATTTATATTCGAGAAAGCTACTGGAAGTGGCCGAACGCAGTCCGACGCTTCGCCGCCGGGAACTGGCTAGCCGACTCCGTGAACTACGGAAGCAAGCCGGCATGACGGTTGAAGACGTTGCGCGTGAGCTCCTGTGCTCCCCTCCGAAGATCAGCAGGATCGAAACGGGGACCCGGGGGGCGAGTCTCCGCGACGTCCGTGATCTCTGTCGCCTCTACGGTGTCAGCGACTCGGAGCAGGCACGCCTGATGACCATCGCGCGCGAGGCCAAGCAGCAGGGCTGGTGGAACAAGTTCGATGACCTGGGCATCGAATCGCTGATCGGCCTCGAAACCGAAGCCAAACGGATCAGCGGGCACGACGCGTCTGTTGTTCCATGGGCTTTCCAAACCGAGCAATACGCCCGGACTGTCATCAAAGGGGTCCTGCCCCGCATGGACGATCGCATCTTGGACGAACGCGTGACCGCGCGGATGATCAGGCAGGAGATCCTACGAAGCCCCGAACCACCCTACCTGTGGTCCTTGATCGATGAATCCGCACTCCACCGAGCCATTGGCGGGAATGACGTGATGCGGGAACAGTTCGACAAAATACTTGAAGTAGCGGCTACTTCAAATGTAACAGTTCAGGTCGTTCCATTTGAAGCTGGCGCTCAGCCGGGTTTGGACAATACGTTCATGCTGCTGGAATTTGACAGCTCCGTCCAGTCTCCGGTGGTGTACACCGAAAACCTGGCGGGATATTTGTACCTCGAGCGGGATGCAGAAATCCAGCGTTACCAGGAAGCCCTAGAACATCTGAGGGCATGCGCCCTCAGCCCAGCCAACTCTGCCAAGTACATCGAAAAAATAAGAAAAGCTCTCGAAGAGTAATCTAGCCCGCTTCGGAGCATCATCGCACCTTGTTCGAAAGGAAGTTCGCCATGTCCAACTTCGAGGGCTCTTTGCAAGATATCCCCTGGCGGAAGGCGGTTAAGAGCTCTACGGGCGGATGCGTCCAGGTAGGGCGACGCGACGGCGTAATCATGATTGCCGACTCCAAGAATCCTGGCGGCCCCGTCCTCTCCTACACGCTCAAAGAATGGGATGCATTTCTCGATGGCGCAAAAAAGGGCGAGTTCGACGACTTCCTCAATTAGAACTATCCGGATCTCATCGTCCGTATGTGTATTCGGCTGTTGTTAGGATCTGCCAGGGGCAAGATAGTAGTCCCTGGCAGATCCTGATAATGTTCGGCCTGCTACCCGGTTGCTCGACTCCTCGTTAGCCGGTGGGGGCGGTTGCTTAGGGGTTCACTTCATAGTTGGCCTCAACCTCGTGGTTTCCAGATCAGAGGTCGTTTACGGCGTCTTTGAGTGACTGCCAATGACCGCAGTTGTCCCCACGTCATGGCACGTATGTGGCACGCCTGCGATGGTCATCATTTGAACGGCCAACGCTGCCAGACAATCTGGATGCAAACACCAGCGCGGCCCTGCTCGCTTTCAAATGGCGCAGCCTAAAGTGTGTGCTGGTGGCTGCCCAGAGCCCGGGTGGTTGCTGTACCTGGTTGCTGTGCGGGCGGCAGCTGCCCGCCGGAAACACTGTCAGCGCCAGTTGACACGTACGTGTCCTCTGGCCGGCCAACGGCTCCGCAGGCTGTGGTTGATAAGCTGCATGAGCTGGGAGAATCTGTCCACCGCCACGTTTGATCCGCGTGCGGACAATGAAATGAACTATAGGCCGCACTGTGTGGCAGCTCATCAGTTGCACGAAGTATTCGCTGCAGCAAGGCTTATACCGTGAGCTTCTTCCGTAAGTCACCGCCCCCGCGGCCGGCACTACAACATCGGGTGCCTCGTCCATGGGACCCGCCGGAGTCGGAGATCCCTGCCATCGTGCCCATCGGCACCTTGCAATTTGCCCGATCTGAGCAAGCCGCGATCGCGATTATAGGCATAGCGGCCTATACCACAGGGTTCGAGATCTTCATGGCCCGGCGCGTCCGGCCGGACTTCCCCGGCTTCGACGACGGCCCCACGCCTGAGATGCTGCGCGGCGTGACGGATCCGCTGTCCTTCCCGTTCTTCAGTCTGCTGCTCTCTGATGGCACGAAGGTCGACAGCGGCAGGCCATACAGGGAATCCCAGCCGCCACGGCCGATTCTGCGCTCGCGCGGCGGCGATGGCACGTCACACTCGCAGTTCTTTCGCTGGTGGGCATGGCCGCTACCGCCAAAGGGGTCGCTGGGGTTCGTCAGCCAGTGGCCGATCTACGGGATTGCCGAGACGCGGGTCAGCATCGACGCGCAATTGATCCTTGACGCGGCGCAGCGCAGTACCCAGCTATGGCCGCGCTGACCGCACTGCGTAAGCGCCAGCCGGAAGAGGGCCCGATCGCGGGTACAGCTTATCGGTCAGGACTCGCTGAGCTGGAGTGGTACCAGGGGCGAGTACGTGATCACCGACGAGGCTGGCACTCCCGTTCATCCTGGGTGCATTCCGAGGAGTTCGGCCGTCTGCTCAGGCGGGCCGGGCTGCGGCGGATCACCCTGCACGACTCGCGACACACCACCATGACGCTCATGGAGCACGCGGGCGTGCCCATCTCCATCATCAGCAAGTGCGCCGGTCACTACGACTCAGCGGGCACCCAGAAGACCTACGTCCACGCGAGCGATGATCGTGCGCGGTGCTGACGTCATGGACCGGATCTTCCTAGGCGAGGCCGAGCAGGATGCTTAGTTACCCAGTTAGTTACTCACCATCGACCGTGATCCGGTCCACTGAGAGTCACATGCCTTCTGAGCTGGTCGGGGTGGCCGGATTTGAACCGGCGGTCTCTTCGTCCCGAAGCCAAATACCGGCCGGGACTACCAGCTTCGCAGCATGCCTGGCCTGGAACAGACAGTCCATGGATGTCCGCTAGCGTCCGCTGTCGGCCGTGGCGATTGTCACT
>DAIOWL010000657.1:0-4472 GCA_036758545.1 Streptosporangiaceae bacterium
GACCTGGTACCCGACGGCGAGGCGGCAGCCGCGTACCTGCGGTTCTACCAGTACGAGGTGGCCGTGCTGGACTGGCGGATGCCCCGGCTGTCCGGGTTCGACCTGGTGCAGCGGCTGCGCCGCGGCGGTAGCGCCACCCCGGTCCTGATGCTCACCGCGCGGGACACCCCGGCCGACCGGATCGCGGGCCTGGACGCGGGCGCGGACGACTACCTGGTCAAGCCGTTCGACTTCGGCGAGCTGCTGGCCCGGATCCGGGCGCTGCAGCGCCGGCCGCCGGTCAGCCAGGCGCCCCGGATCAAGATCGGGGACGTCGAGTTCGACCCGGCCGCGCGGGAGGTCGTGGTCCGCGGGCAGCGGCCCGCCTTCACCAGCACCGAACTCGGCATCCTGGAGATCCTCATGCGGCGCTCGCCCGGCGTGGCCGACCGCCGCTCGATCGCCGGGCACGTCTGGGACAACGAGGCCGACGCGTTCGGCTCGAACACCATCGATGTGCACCTGGCCCGGCTGCGCTCCAAGCTCGCGGGCGCTGGCGTGCGGATCGAGACCGTCCGCGGCGTCGGCTACCGGATCTTCCCGGCCTGACATCATGAGACTCAGAGGATCCAGCCCCGCGGTCCGGGTCGCCGCCGTCGCCACGGCGGGCATCGCGGTCGTCTACGTCATCGGCGCGATCGTGCTCAACCTGGTGGTCGCCCGGCACATGACCCAGCAGGACGACGACCAGCTCGGCGACCGGCTCACGATCGCGCGGCACGATCCGGACACGCTCAGGCAGCGGGTGGCCCGGGGCGACGCGAGCGACCTCGACTCGGACGGCGCCCCGGTGTTCCTCTGGGCGGTGAATACGCGGCGGGTGGTCGACGCGCACAGCCCCGGCGCGCCCGCGCTGCCGCCGGCCGTGCTCACCGCGGGCACCCTGCGCGACGGCACGGCGGTCACCGCGGACCTGGGCGGCCGGGCCCCGTTCCGGCTGAAGGTGGCGCACGCCCACCGAGGCTGGCTGGTGGCCGGCCAGAACCTGGCGAGCGACCAGCACACCCAGAGCCTGATAACGGACGTCGAGATCATCGCCGGGCCGTTCCTGCTGCTCGCCATGTTCGCAGGCCTGCTGGTGGTGGGCTTGCGCGCGCTGGCCCCGGTCGAGCAGTCGCGCCGCCGCCAGCTCGAGTTCACCGCCGACGCCTCGCACGAGCTGCGTACCCCGCTGAGCGTGATCAGGGCCGAAGTCGACGTGGCCCTTTCCGCCCCGCGGGAGGCCGCCGAATACCGCGACTCGCTGTGCCGGATCCAGGGCGAGAGCCACCGGCTGCGTCAGCTGGTCGAGGACATGCTGTGGCTGGCCAGGTTCGACTCCAAGCCCCCGCCGCCCGGCAGCGAGCCGGTCGACCTGGCCACGCTCGCCCAGGCCTGCGCCGACCGGTTCCGTGTCGTCGGCCCCGCGGTCAGCGCGGAGACCCCGGACGGCGCCGTGCTGATCAGCGCGCCGCCAGACTGGATCGACCGGCTGGCCGGGGTGCTCGTCGACAACGCCTGCCGGTACGCGGGCCCGGACGGCACGGTCCGGATCGAGGTCCGCGCCCAGGGCAGCCGGGCCAGCCTGACCGTGGAGGACAGCGGCCCCGGCATCCCCGAGGCCGAACGCCCGCTCCTGTTCGACCGGTTCCACCGGGCCACCGAGCACGGCTCGGGAGCCGGGCTCGGGCTGGCCATCGGCGACTCGATCGTCCGCTCGACCGGCGGCCGCTGGCACGTCGGCGACTCTCCGCTCGGCGGCGCGCTCATGGCGGTGTCCTGGCGGCATGCCCAGCCGGCCCGGGCCGCTGCGTCCTTGGCAGGCCGCTCACCGCAGGCGTAGGCTGCGCGCTCGGAAGTATTTTCACGAGGGGGAGTCCAGATGGCCGACTTCGCGCAGACGATCACAACCGCGTATGCCACCGACGGGGCCGCGCTCGACCTCGGCCGGGGCGTGCACGACGGCGCGGTCGTCACCGCGGCAACGGTCAAGCTGCCGCTGCGGATGGTCAACCGCCACGGCCTGATCGCCGGCGCCACCGGCACCGGCAAGACCAAGACGCTGCAGGGGATCGCCGAGCAGCTGTCCTCGGCCGGCGTGCCGGTGTTCGTGGCCGACGTCAAGGGCGACCTGTCCGGCGTGGCCGAGCCCGGCGACACGGGCGGCGCGGCCGCTAAGCGCGCTCAGGAGCTCGGCCTGCAGTTCCAGGCGCGCGGGTTCCCGGTGGAGTTCTTCGCCCTCGGCGGTATCGGCCCGGGCGTCCCGATCCGGGCGACCGTCTCGGACTTCGGGCCGCAGCTGCTGGCCAAGGTGCTCGGCGCCAACGACACCCAGGAGCAGTCGCTGACCCTGGTGTTCCACTACGCCGACGCCAAGGGACTGCCCCTGCTCGACCTGTCCGACCTGCGGGCGCTGCTCACCTTCCTGGCCTCCGACGACGGCAAGGCCGACCTGACCGGGATCGGCGGGCTCTCCTCCGCCACGGTCGGGGTGCTGCTCAGGTCGCTGACCGGGCTGGAGGACGGCGGCGGCAACGAGTTTTTCGGCGAGCCGATGCTCGACGTGCACGACCTGATGCGCACCGCCCCGGACGGCCGCGGGATCATCTCCTGCCTGGAGCTGCCCGCCGTCCAGGACAAGCCGACGCTGTTCTCCACCGCGCTGATGTG
Organism: Streptosporangiaceae bacterium; assembly: GCA_036758545.1. Lineage (GTDB taxonomy): Bacteria > Actinomycetota > Actinomycetes > Streptosporangiales > Streptosporangiaceae > Palsa-504. The sequence goes on from DAIOWL010000657.1 coordinate 2,689, forward strand.
GCTGCTGGCCCAGCTGTTCGAGGAGCTGCCCGAGGCGGGGGACCTGGACAAGCCGAAGCTGGCGTTCTTCTTCGACGAGGCGCACCTGCTGTTCGAGGACGCCACCAAGGCGTTCCTGACCTCGGTGGCGCAGACCGTCCGGCTGATCCGGTCCAAGGGCGTCGGCGTCTACTTCATCACCCAGACCCCCAAGGACGTGCCGAGCGAGATCCTCGGCCAGCTCGGTAACCGCGTCCAGCACGCCCTGCGCGCGTTCACGCCGGAGGACGCCAAGGCGCTCAAGGCCACCGTCTCGACGTTCCCCAAGTCCGCGTTCTACGACATGGAGACGCTGCTCACCGGCATGGGCATCGGCGAGGCGGCGGTGACGATCTTGTCCGAGACCGGCGTGCCGACTCCGGTCGTGCACACCCGGATTACGCCGCCGTCCTCCCGGATGGGCCCGGCCGACGACGTGGACAGCAAGGCCAAGGCGTCCCCGCTGTGGGCCAAGTACGGCACGCGGGTGGACAACCAGAGCGCCCGGGAGATCCTGGCCGCCCGGATGGCCGCGCCAGCTGAAGAAGTCGAAGGGTCACAGCCGGCCCAGCCCGTTCGGCCCAAGCAGGCCGCGGCGCCGCACCGCCAGCCGGCCGCCGAGCACAAGGAAGCGGCGGGCGCGATGGCGGGCGGCGTGGCCGCGGTGACCTCGTTCCTGAACTCCAGGCAGGGCAAGCAGCTGCAGAAGGAGGTCGTGCGCGGCGTCTTCGGCCTGCTCAAGAAGAAGCGGTGAGCGACTGCCGCTTAGCCGTACGTCCCCGGTAGCCGTCGCGCGCCCCCCCGAACGGACTTCCGCCTCCCCCGCCGCTTGCTTTCGCACTTCCCGGCCTGCTGATGTGGCACGCGACTGGGTCGATGTGCCGTTGGGCAGGTTAGAGCAGTACCAACGGCACATCGACCCAGTTCCGACACCCGGCGGCGGCGGGTGCCGTGCTCAGTAGGTCTGCACGCTTCGTAGGTCCAGGTCGATGGTTGGTGGTCTCCTCAGGGACGAGCCTCGTAGACGGCGTTGAACGGGGTTTCCGCGGCCCGGCGGAACCGGCTGAACCCGGCCTGCGACGTGACCTCGCGGATGGCGGCCTCTCCGGCCTGGGAGCCCAGCGCGTACCCGCCGGGCTGGGAGCGGGCGGCCGGCACGCAGATGAACGTGGAGAACGAGTAGTAGACCCGGCTCACCGGGTTGAGGTTCTCCGCCAGCGTGTCGCCGGCCAGCGGCTCGACGATGAGCCAGGTACCATCCGCGTCGACCGCCTGCCTGATGTGCCGGGCCGCGCCGACCGGGTCGCCCATGTCGTGCAGGCAGTCGAAGGTGGCGACGAGGTCGTACCCGGTCCCGGAGAAGGTCTGCGCGGACGCGACCTCGAACCGGGCCCGGTCGGCCAGGCCGGCGTCGGCGGCGCGCTTGCGCGCGGTGTCGACGGACGCCTGGTGGTAGTCCGATCCGGTGATCGCGGCCTTGGGGTAGGCCTGGGCCAGCAGCACGGTCGACGCCCCGTGGCCGCAGCCGACGTCGGCCACCCGGCCGCCGGCGGCCAGCTTCTCCGCCACGCCGTCCAGCGCCGGGATCCAGCTGGAGGTGAGGTTGGCGACGTAGCCCGGCCGGAAGAACATCTCGCAGCCGGAGAACACGTCCTCGTTGTGCTCGTGCCAGCCCATGCCGGCGCCGGACCGGAACGCGTCGGTGACCTGCGACTCGGCCCGCAGCGCGCCCAGCGCGAGCAGGAACGCACCCGGCAGGTACAGCG
>DAIOWL010000658.1:0-4472 GCA_036758545.1 Streptosporangiaceae bacterium
CTGTACATGAACCCGGGCAATACCTCGGGCAAGATCGAGAACTTGCTGGTCGTCCCGCCACCGGCCGGTTGTTCGTACAGAACTGACCATCTGCGTGCGCAGCTCGCGTCTTCGCGGAGAGCCGCCGCTGATCCCTATTCGGCGCTATGCGTACTCTTGCTGTTTGCCGCTGCTGGTCCCGGCTTGCCTACTCCTCGATGGCCCCGCCGATCTGCCGCAAATGCTGCCGGAAGGTGTATGACGGTTCGGCTGCGCGCCGCGCCAGGTATTCTCCGAAGGTCGTCTGCTGGCGCAGGGTCTGACCCGCCTGGATCTTGCGAGCCTGGTCCCGTTCGGCCTGGGCGATCTGGCGGGCTGTGGCCAGGACTTCTCCCGCCTGATCGGACGCGATGAACACGACGCCGTCGTCGTCGCCTAGCACGATGTCGGTGCCGGTGACCAGGCATGACCCGAATCGTGCGCTGGCTAGCGCGGATGGCTCCTGCTCATCGAGGCGGACCGGCCCGGCCGGGCAGCGGCCGTAGCTGAACACCGGCAGGCCGATCTGGGTCACTTCCGGCGTGTCGCGGTGCAGCCCCCATACCACCACCCCGCCCAGGCCCGCCGCCTGCGCCTCCAGCACGACCAGGTCGCCGACGCAGGCCTCATCTGCCCGCCCGCCGTTGTCGACGACCAGCACGTCGCCGGATCCGGCGCTGCTGAACGCCTCCAGGAACACATCGACGCTCCCGTAGTGGCGGGCCGGCAGCGCACGGCCGGCGATCTGCCGCCCGGGGATGACTGCGCCGATGCCAGGCGGCGCGACGCGCAGCGGCACTTTCCGGCGGATGCAGGCGTCGGCCACCAGCGGCGTGGACAGGCCAGCGAATTCGGTCAGCATCCCTGCTCGTCCTGGCTCGATTCCAGTCACCCGCCAGACGTTACCCGCGGCGACGGGAACCATCTTGAACGCTCGTGCGGCCCCGCGGTTCCCGGCCCCACGCAGTCCCGGACGACTCCGTCTCACGCACTCCGGAACCGCCGTTCGGTGCGGCAGCCCGTTTCCCAGGACACCCGGCAATGCCACTCCCGAACGGTGTGTTCTGGGCGTGTGCGCTCCGGTGATGCTGAGTCAAGGTGTGGAGGAGGTGCAAGCTCGGCCCATGGCTTCGCGCCGGTGCTGGCCGTCGATAGGGGTGGCCCGGCGCCGGATAGGCCCTTTGACCGGGCAGCTCACCGGGCGGCCTTATGGGACGGTCCAGGCCGGGCTCCGCCCAGGCCTGGACTGGTCCGGCTGAGGTTTCCATATGGAGACGGCCGGATGTCAGCCCTGAGGGCCCTGCGGGTGCGGGGCGGTCCGCGGCGGCGAGGTCGCCGGTGACCGGGCGGGCGGGTGCGATGCTGACTCGGTCAGGAAGGTGCGGACCAGCTCCGAGACGGCCAGGCGCGAAGCGCCGAGCCAGAACAGGTGGCTCCAGGCGCCGGTGTCGGCTAGGCGACTGCCCGGGATCGTGCGGACGAAGTCCTCGGCGTGGGTGAAGGCGACCCCGCCGTCGTGCCGCGACGCTGTCACCAGCGTCGGGCAGGGCACTGATCGCAGCACGGCCTCCCGGTAGGCCGATCTGGCCGCGCAGGCCTGGCGCACGTCCGTCACGAACCCCGATCCGGAATCCATCTGCGAGAAAGTCTTCCGGGCTGCGGCGCGGTCGGCCGGGGTCCACCTGTCCCACCATTTCCCGGTCGGCAGCGTCGACAGCGGGGCCATCATCGCGCGCAGTCCCCGGTCCGAGGATGTCAGGGCACGCACTATGCGCCAGGTAAGCCGCTGCGAGCGCGGCCCGAACACCAGCGGGCCAGCGACGCGTTGCAGGTAGCTGTCAGGGTAGGGCAGAGATGACGGCGCGCAGCTGTGCAGGATGAGCCGCGGGGCGAAGTGGGGCAAGCGGACCGCGACGTGAACGGCCTGCAGGCCGCCGAAGCTGAGCCCCACGGTCGCGGCCGCCGAGATGATTCCCAGCCGCTCACAGACCCGCGCGATCGCCGGGATGAACTCGGCGGCGGTGAGCGAGCCGACGTTCGTCCGGCCGTAGCCGGGACGCGAGAAGACCAGCGCACGATAGCCCAGGCTGGTGTACAGATCCGTGCACAGCGGCGTGGCCGCGGTGGCGTGGCCGCCGGGGAAGAACAGGACAACCTCGCCCTTACCCGGGGTGAGCGCCACCTCCACCGGGCCCAGACAGGTATCCACCACGCGCGTCCGCACGCTTCGATTCTGGCGTGCTCCCTCACGTCTGTCGCCGGGAATAACCCCGCGCGTGGTCATCGAATGATAGGCCTGCCGGGATGGCCGAGCAGGACAAGCAGGCCACGCCGGACCGCAGCAGCAAGGGCTGGGCCCCGGCTCCGCGTCGCGGCGCAAGGAACCGCCCCCGAACCGGCCTAATCTGTGCTCGATGCGACGATGGCGCCCGCTCACCGAGTCATTCATACCGGCACAACTCACGGATGCCGGGACGGTACCAGCCGGATGCAACCGGCCAGCGCTTTCCTGAGGGCTTCCGGAATCCTGCGGCTCGGCCGAGGGCGGGGCGCCTCACTGTGTCGATCCTGGGTCGTCGAGAAGCCGGGATATCAGCGTGATGAACTGGCGCCGCTGCGTGGCAGTCAGCGGCGCCAGCAGCTCGTCCTGGATTGTGTCGACGACCGTGTCGAGGTCGCGCAGTTGCTCGACGCCTTGTGGGGTGAGGGTGACGATGTTGCGGCGCTTGTGTTCGGGGTCGACGGTGCGCTCGATCAGGTGGCGCGACTCAAGCTCTGCCAGCGCCGCGGTGACGTCGCTGCGGTCGATTCCGGTGCTGCGACCCAGGTCGGCCTGGCTCGCAGGCCCCCGCTCTTCGAGCGCCGCAAGCAGCCTGTAATGGTAGCTGCGAAGGCCGCGCCCATGGGTCTCGAAGCCGGCGTTGAGCAGCCCTGACGAGCGTGCGTACGCGCGGCTGATGAGCCAGGTCGGGCGGTCCCTGACCCGGGCCGGTGCGCGGCCGGGCTGGTGGTGGGGCATGGGCACCTCGCAAGGCTAGCAGTTGTGGGGGCATCCAACATCTGATATGTTGGCTGAACCAACATTGGTCGGGTCAACATAGGAGCTCCCTATGAGCAGCGGCTGCACCCGAACCGATCACCAAGGAGATCTAGCAATGAACGCCCCACTCGCGAACGACCCCGGCCGGATTCTCGTGGTCGGCCGGAGCCCGAGCGTGCTCGTCGATACCGTCGAGATCCTGCGCAGCAAGGGCTACTCTGCGGACGCCACGAATCAGTTCGACCGCGTCCTGGACGACTACGACGCCGAAGACATAGACATCGTCGTCTTCGGGGGCATGGTTCCGGCCGGCACCAAGCAGCACCTCCGCCAGGAGATCTGCGAGCGCAACGCGCACGTGACGTTCGTGCAGGGACTCGCCGGGATCGGCGGCCTGATCGCGGCCCAGGTCGAGGGCGTGATCACGGCTGGCGAGCCCGACGACAGTAATGTCGTCTACGACGAGGACCAGCGCGCGGTGCACCTGACGCTGCACAAGGCTGGCCGTGTCGCCGTCGAGGCCTGGTGGGCTACGTCCTTCACGCCCCCAGAGCCCAAGAGCACCTCGATGCAGGTGCTCGACGCCGAGCTCCAGGAAGGGTCCCATAGCATCGCGCTACCTGCCGAGGTCCCCTCCGTCGCCTCGTTCCTCGCCGTTACCGTCGGCTCGGCCGTCCGCACCTTCACGGTCGGCGCGATGCCGCAGAGCGTCATGAGCATGGTCCCGACCGGCGGTAGGTCCGCCAGCGGCTCACCCTCGGCGAGCAGCCAGCTCCCGCCCGTCAGTGAAGTGAGCACACGCAGCCATGACCGATAAACCGCACACGGGCGATCCTGCCTCGCTGGCCGGGCAGCGGGCTCACATAATGCCGGGACAGCGCGTGGTGAATCTCCTGGTGCGCGGGCTGCTGCGCACCCCAGGCCTTGCCTCGATCGTGGGCGGTCGCCTGGTCACCCTGTACATCGTCGGGCGCAAGTCAGGGCGCCGCTACTCCGTCCCGGTGGCGTACATAGTCGATGGGGACGACCTCCTGATCGGCACGTCGTTCGGGTGGGGACGAAACCTTCGCACCGGCGAACCCGTCGCAGTCAGACTCAAAGGGAAGCGCCGGTGCGCCGACGTCCAGGTCTCCACGACGGAGCCCGAGGTCGTCTTGGCGTACGCGCACATGGCACGGGTCAATCCCACGTTCGCGAAGTTCAGCAACATTCACGTCAGTCAGGACGGCGAGCCAGACCGCCACGACCTCCATCTCGCATGGGCTGGCGGTGCACGAGCAATCAGGTTGACACCACAATGACGGGTCTGGCGTCGATCTGGATCAGTTGAAGGCGTTCCTGACAGCGTTCGCGGCGATCCTGTACATGAACCCGGGCAATACCTCGGGCAAGATCGAGAACTTGCTGGTCGTCC
>DAIOWL010000659.1:0-4470 GCA_036758545.1 Streptosporangiaceae bacterium
ACGACGATCGTGCGGCCGATCTTGATCTTGTCGCCCTTCTTCAGCCGCTGGGCCGCGAACATGCGGCGGCCGTTGAGCCAGGTGCCGTTGGTCGAGCCGAGATCCTGGACGAACCAGTAGCCGTGGGCCGGCTGGAACAGGGCATGGTGGCTGGACGCGTGCTCGTCGTTGAGCACCAGGCTGCCCTGCCGGCCGGCGGTGAACTCGGTGTGGAAGACGTGGGTGTCGCCGCCGGCCTGGACGGCGATCGCCTGGGCGGAGGGGCCCTCGGTGACGGTGGATTCACCCGAGCCCGTTACCGCGGTGACAGCGGCCCGCCAGGCCTTCTTCTCCTGGTCGCTGATGTCGTCCCAGGACGGGAGGGGACCGGGATGAGCACTGCGGTGGGCATCGTAGGCGGTCTTGGCGAGACGGTCGAGATCGATACTAGCCACCAATCGATAATGCCAGAGTGCCGGGGCGATGACGCTTCAGACCCGGGAGTGGTCAGCGGCGCCCGGCCGATGGCATCGCACCCGGGCGCCGCGGGGCCATCGGCGCGGCCGACACGACCACGCCGACACAGGCCACCAGGAACAGGATGATGAAGCCGCCGTAGAACGTGAGGAACGCAGCGACCAGGGCAGGCGACAGCACGATCGCGCTAGTGCCGCAGGCCACGGCCTTCTTGCTGACCCGGGTCCTGGCGGGCGGGTGGGCGGACGGCGGTGCCGGGCGTTCGGCCAGGACGGCGCTGGCCGCGGTCAGGTCGGCATAGGTCCGCGCCGCGAGTGCCTGGCTCGTCCGCGCGGCGAGTTCGTCCGTGGTGAGCAATCCCTGCGCGTACGCGGTCTTGAGCGCGTCGACCACTCGCTCGCGGTCGGCGTCGGACGCGCGCAGCCGGCCGATCGCCGCTGCGTGCGGGTCCCATGGGCCTATCGCCACGGGCACCTCCCCGGAAACTGCGAAACGGGACACCTCGTAAAAGCGTAACCCGGTTGTCTCGCGGGTCATGGCGGGGCGCGATGAGTCCGGAGGGCCGCGGGGGGCTTACCGGTCATGAGCGAACGACGAGTGATGGCATGTACGAGCAGGTCATGCGGCCGGCCACGAGTGAGTACTTCGAGGACATCTGGCGCGGTTGCGATACCGCCTTGCTGGGCCGCTGGTTGTGCTCGGTCGAGAAGGGCGTGGTGTCGGCGACCCTCCCGGAGCAGGCGGGGACATTCTGGTGCTCAACAGCGCGACGCTGATCCAGTCCATGCTGACGGCCGACCTGGTGGATGACCTGCGACTGGCTGTCGCGCTGGGATTGCATTACCAGCGGCGCTAACCGGATCCCTCAGAATGGACGCATAGGCACATCGGGCGGCGCATGGCATAATCGTCATCGGTAGTGGGGAGGTCAATGCAAGACGGACCGCGTATTCTGGTCGCTGCCGCACTGGGAAAGATCATCGAGCCCATTTTGCGGCAGTCCCTGACTGACGCGAAAGTGCGGATCGCCGAGGACAAAGACGCGGTCCTGCGCGCCATCGGGGACCGGCTGAGATTTGACGTGGCCGTTACCGACCTCACCTGGATGGACTATGCCGTCGAGTACTCGTTTGACGGGCTTGACGTGCTCGACGCGCTTCGTCACGCGGGCAGGCAAACGCCGGTAATCTTCGCCGCGCAAGGCCATGGGCTTGAGCGAGATCACCTGGACGAGGCGGTTGAGCAGCCCGAAGTGGTGGGCATCTACCGGAAGGCGACGGGCCCCGTGCCGCTTATCGAGGCCATTGACATCGCCGCCAGCGGAGGCCGGCTTGACGTGTCCCGCTTTCCGCCGGACAGCAGCCCGCCCGACATCATGCGGATTCACGCCTATTTCAAGAAAGGCAGGGGCACGACCGCAGCCCGGCTGGCCGGGGCGATCGCCTCGGGTCGTGCGGTCAACCACGAAACGCTCGCCAGCGCCGCGCATGTCGGATATGACACGGCCGCCAAGCTCGTCGACTACCTTGGCCCGCTGATCAAAGCGCGACGCGAGCATAGCCCGGATCTCAAGATGACGCCGGAAGTTGTATACCGATGGTGCGGTGAACACGCGCCGTACATTCTGAGCTGGTGCCGCCGTAATGGTTACAGCGACATTGCGACACGGATGACGGCGGCTCCGGCGGATGACCGCGGGCGCGACACCCCGGCCGGGTGAAGCATGCAAGTTCTTGCATGGACTACCCGGGACCTGGCAAGGATCGGCCTGATAGCCGGGCGGTACGGGCGTTGGTTCGGTCTCAGAGATAACCTTGTTTTTTCGCAGGCTGAGGGCGATGGGGGGGCGCCCTCGGCCCGCTCAGGGTTCGAGTTCGACGGGGTCGCCCACCGCGACCTGGCCTGGTTCCACGGTCGAGCCGTAGACGCCGAGCCGGTTGTCCCGTTCCCGCGCTATGGCGCGCAGGATCGCCGGGTTCCGGTGCAGCGTGACCGGGTCGATGGTGACCATCACGCACCGCTGGTCACGCAGGTCCACCCGCATCCGCAGCCCGCCGATCCGCAGCACCCGGCCCACCCAGGCGTCCTCGGCGAAGTCGTGCCCGGCCGCATCCACGAGCAGGTTGGGCCGGAACCGCCCCGCCGCCAGGCCGGTGCCGACCAGCCGGCCCAGGCTGGCCAGGGTCTGCGTAGTGAGCAACGACAGCGGCATCGTGTCGAAGACCCCGCGGTCCTGCTTGATCACGCGGACGCCGGACCCGAGTTCGGCCGCGAGCGCGGGGTCGGCCACGTCGAGTTGGCCGCCGGAGGGCGTGCGTACCAGCGTCGCGGATGCGTTGGGCCGGGCCCGTTCGGTATAAAAGGGCCGGTAGCGCGCCATCTCGGGCCGTTCCCTTATCGTCAGCCAGGGGAAGCCGCTGCGTACCTGCCCGTCCCGGACGAACGCCCACCGGCGATCACCCGCCAGGCCGTGCCACGAGACCTCGGCGCCGTCCAGTTCCTCGGGTGCCATGGATTTGACTGGATATCGCCGCAGCGCGACGACGCGACCGACCACGGTCATGACCGCCTCCGTCAACTCGAAGGCGCCCTTACCGATGGCAGGGGTGTCGAGCGTGGCGGATTCAGTCCGTCGCAGCGCCTCTCGACGCTCCTATTTTACGCCGGACTTCCGGCCGGCAGGAAGTCCGTTAGCAGGGCGTTGACCTGCTCCGGCGCGTCCAGCTGCATCCAGTGGCCTGGGCCCTCCAGGCGCTCGTACCGCCAGGGGCCGGACACGTGCTCGGCAGAGTCGGTCATCTGCGCCTCGGTGAGGGCGGGGTCTCCTGTACTCCAGACGCCCATGGTGGGAGCCTGCACCGCCGGGAGCTGGAGCGGCGGCCCGACCCACGACTCGGGCGGCACGTTGGCCCGGTACCACTTGAGGCCTGGTGTCAGCGAGCCGGTCGCCTCCAGGTCGGCAACCACCTGGTCGGCGTCGGGGTGCCCGCCCCAGGCGCGGAAGTTGAACCAGCCGTCCTCGGTCAGCCATCGCTCGGCGACGCCGGGGAACTGGAACAGCAGCATGTACCACGACTTCTCGCGCTGCCGCGGCGTGCGGCGGAACGTAGCCGGGTGGCCGACCGAGAGCACCACCAGGTGGTCTACCGTGTCGGGCCGGAAGGTGGCGAGCGCCCAGGCCAGCGCGGCGCCCCAGTCGTGGCCGACTACGTGAGCCCTGGGGACGTTCAGGTCGGCCAGGATCGCCAGGACGTCCCCGGCGATGTGCATGAGCGAGTAGGCCTCGACGGCTTCGGGCTTATCCGAGCGCCCGTATCCGCGCAGGTCGGGCACGATGACCTGGAATCCCGCACCGGCGAGGGCCGGCACCTGGTGCCGCCAGAGCCGACCGGAATCGGGAAAGCCGTGCAGCAGCACGACCGGCGGCCCCTCCCCCGTGACCTCGTACTCGATGCCCACTCCGTCGACGTCCACCCGGGCCAACGCGCCCTCCTTTCACCGGTTCGCGGTCCTAGCATGGCACTAGGTGCGCAGCGGCCTGAACGCCGCCCGGATCTCGGTCGCGAACAGCTCGGGCTGCTCCCAGGCGGCGAAGTGGCCGCCCTTGGCGGCCTCGTTGAAGTAGGTGAGGGTGGGGTATGACTGCTCGACCCAGCTGCGCGGGGCCGGGAAGATCTCGTCGGGGAACGTGGTGAAGCCGACCGGGACCGTGACCTGCGGAGGAGCCTGCCCGGCCGCGAGCGCCTGGGCGCGTGCGCTCTCCCAGTACGACCGGGCCGCCGAGGCCCCGGTGCCGGTCAGCCAGTACACGGTGATGTTGTCGAGGATGTGGTCCCGGGTGAGACCTCCGGATGGCTGCCCGTCGACGAAGGCGCGGGAGATCTTGTAGTAGGCGTCGGTGTCGTGGTCGAGCATCCAGGCCGCCAGGGCGAGGGGTGAATCCAGCAGGGCGTAGCCGATCGTCTGCGGCCGGGTGGCCTGCTCCAGGAAGTAGCCGAAGCCGCTCGCCCTGAA
>DAIOWL010000660.1:0-4469 GCA_036758545.1 Streptosporangiaceae bacterium
TGCCCGACGGAAATGCTTCCGGTGACCGGAATAGGCGTGAGCTAAATCACCATAAGCGCGAATGCGCCGGGTAACGGGCTGGAATTGGCGTGTTTACATAAGCGTTCACCCGTCAGCGAACAGCGCTATGAGGAAACTCACACCGGTCATGAAACTTCTCATTACCGTCGATGACGGACAAGGTTGCCGCTGTCGTCCTGCCGCCATTATCTGACGTCTGGTGATATCACCGTGACAAATCGTCAGTAGTAGTGGTTGACTTGCCAGAAGGCCCAGGCTTTGCAGGGGTCTCCGTAGATGGCCTTGATGTAGCCCAGGCCCCACTTGATCTGGGTGGCCGGATTGGTCTGCCAGTCCGCTCCCGCGCTCGCCATCTTGCTGCCCGGCAGCGCCTGCGGGATGCCGAACGCGCCGCTGGCGTTCTCCGCGTCGTACCGCCAGCCGCTCTCCCGGTCCCACATCTCCTTCAGGCAGCCGAAGAACGTGGTCGGGCTGAAGCCGAAGCTAGCCAGCATGTTGTACGCGATGGACTGGGCCGAGCCGGGGTCAGGCGGCTTAGACGTGACAAAGACGACCCCGTCGCTGCCCGTGCCCCCGGTCGTTCCCGGGTTGGCCGCGGCGACCTGGGCCGGCTGGGCCAGCTTCGGCTTGGCCACCACGGTCAGCGTGCGCGCGGCGGTCGTCATCGCGATCAGCTGCGTGCGCTCGGATTCGAGCGCGGCCATGGTGTGGCTGCCCGGCACCATCTCGATCGCCTGGACGGCGCTGAAGGCGCTCGATCCCGGTGCGAATAGCTTGCCGCCGACCGCTACTCCGACGACCGCGAGCACGGCGAAAATGGCGACCGGGAAGACAAGACCGAAACGCCGGATCAGACCCCGCTTGCGCCTACTGCTGCGGGCCCCGGTCCGATGTCGCGACAAGGCAATCCTTTCCTCCGGCCATGCCCGCGCGATGCTAGCTGCCGTTTCGGCGAATCCCGGCTTTCCGGCTGCGGGCGTTCGCGGCATTCCTTCCGCGCCATCGGTCCCGCCGCACCTGACCTGGTGCGCCGCCTAGCCGCCGCGCGCAAGTACCGCTGGCGGATAACAATGCCAGAAAGCTGCCCATGCGCGCGGCACTTCGGCAAGAAAGCCCGCGGCTGGGTTTACCGGAACGGCCATGACGGTGATCACAGGATGCTAAACGCTTAGTAACCAATACTGACCAGAAAGTCATGCGATCGCCCGTTGGGCGGCCGTCCGGCTGGGAGGCAACACGCGCCTCAGGAGTCGCGTCTCACCTCCCTGCCCGGGCGCGGGACCCGGCTGGAACGCGATGAGACCCTGGTTCCAGTGCGTTCGAACGCACTGATTGTCCGGCTTCACTGCCTCCGGGTCCGGCACCACGGCTGAGCGTGGTGGGCTGAGCGAACCGCGTGTCAGAATCGCAAACATGGAAACGCCACTGTCGCCGCTGGACTTCGCCCGCCGCACCCGCAGGCTGCACGCAGACCGGGAGGCGGTCGTGGACGGCGATCTCCGGCTGACGTACCGGCAGTTCTTCGATCGCTGCGACCGCTGGTCCTCGGCGCTGCAGGAGCTCGGCGTGGCGCAGGGCGACCGGGTGGCCACGATCTCGCCGAACACGCACGCGCAGCTGGAGTCCTTCTACTCGGTGCCGCAGCTCGGCGCCGTCCTGGTGCCGATCAACTACCGGCTGACCGCGGAGGACTTCGTCTACATCGTGAACCACTCCGGCGCCACCGTGCTCTGCGTGGCCGAGGAGTACCTGGCGGCGGTGGACGGCATCCGCGACCGGATGCCCGGAGTCCGGCACTACGTGGCCCTGGACGGGAGCCCTTCCGGCGCCGACGACGGGTGGCTCGACTACGAGGCGGCGGTGGCAACCGCCGATCCCGGCTTCGACCGGCCGGAGATCGCCGAACGGGACCTGATCTCGATCAACTACACCAGCGGCACCACGGCACGGCCGAAGGGCGTCATGATCACGCACCGGAACGCCGCCATCAACACCATCGGCACCCTGCTGCACCTGCCGATGGCGGTGGGGTCCCGTTACCTGTGGACGCTGCCGATGTTCCACGCCAACGGCTGGACCTACACCTGGACGGTGACCGCGGCCGCGGGCACGCACGTCTGCCTGCGCAAGGTAGACCCGGCCGTCATCTTCGGGCTGATCAGGGACGAGCAGGTCGGCTCGCTGTGCGCGGCGCCGACAGTGCTGATCGCACTGGCCAGCGCGCCCGCCTCGGTGCGCGGCGAGGTGCCGGCCGGCGTGCAGGTGGTGACGGCCGGAGCGCCTCCGGCCGCGGCCACCATCGAGCGGATGGAAGGGGAGTTCGGCTGGGAGGTGACGCAGGTCTACGGGCTGACCGAGACGGCTCCGTTCATCACCGTCTGCGCCCCGCTGCCCGAGCATGAGGAGCTGTCCCCGGCCGACCGGGCCGTCCTCAAGGCGCGGCAGGGGGTCGAGCTGCTGACCTCGGGTGAGCTGCGGGTGGTCGACAGCGACGGCCGCGAGGTGCCCGCCGACGGGCAGACGGTCGGCGAGATCGTGGTGCGGGGCAACGTGGTCATGGAGGGGTACTACAACGACCCCGAGGCCACGATGCGCGCCATGGGTGACGGCTGGTTCCACACCGGCGACGCCGCCGTGCTGCACCCCGACGGCTACGCCGAGATCCGCGACCGGCTCAAGGACGTGATCATCAGCGGCGGCGAGAACATCTCCTCGGTCGAGGTGGAAGGGGTCCTGCTCCGGCACCCCGAGGTACAGGAGGTGGCGATCGTCGGCCTGCCGCACGAGAAGTGGGGCGAGACGCCGCACGCCTTCGTGGTGCTCCGCGACGGCGGCAGCGCCACCGAGGAGGACGTCATCACGTTCGCGCGCGACCGGCTGGCCCACTTCAAGGCCCCGCGCGGGGTCACCTTCGTCGCCGAGCTGCCGAAGACCGCGACCGGCAAGATCCAGAAGTACGTGCTGCGCAAGGGCGCGCCGAACCTCTCCCAGCAGTAGGCCGGGGCCCGGGCCGGGTTACCAGTCGAAGGCTTCGGCGACGCTCTTGTACTCGAACAGCTCGGTCTTGTCGAACCACAGGTTCACCTCGTACGCCGCTTCCTCCTTGTTGCCGGAGGCGTGCACGAGGTTGGCGACGGCCTTGCCGGTAGCGCCGGCGACGGCCTTGGACTGGTGCGCGAAGTCGCCGCGGATCGAGCCGGGCTGGGCCTCGTTCGGATAGGTGGTGCCGACGATCTTGCGGACGGTGGCTACCGCGTCGTCGCCCTCGAGCACGAAGGCGATGACCGGGCCGCGCTGCATGAACGCCGCGGTCGTGTTGTAGACCGCGGCTCCGTGCCGTTCTTCCAGGTCGAAATAGTGCTTGCGGGCGAAGTCGGCATCGATCTCGCGCATCTTCATGCCGATGACCTTGAGCGCCGCATCCTCGAACCGCGCGATGATGCGTCCGGCCAGGCCGCGGACCACGGCATCCGGCTTCAGCACGACAAGCGTGCGCTCACGCAACTGAAGAGAGTCGGCCACGGTAATCCTTTCCCCGGTGTGAATGGACACAGGGTAGCGGCCCGTGCCGTGATCGGGCGTGCCGGCGCGGTACCGCTACGTCTCGGTCTGATACACGACGGGGTCCGCGGAAAGCCCGTCACCCGGCTGCTTGACACGGCCTGCGGCAGCGCCGAAACTTGGCCGTGGGCTGGCGAGGTTTCCGGCGGCTGGCAGCCGCCGCCGCAGTCGGCATTATCGTTCTGCTGGTCGTCACCTCGGCCCAGGCCATCGGCGTCCCGTCGCCCGCAACGCCGAACCGGCACTCGCTGCCGCCGCACGGCCCGGTCCAGGGCAAGAGCCGCGAGGCCGCGTTGCTCACCGGGTGTGAGCAGCAACTTCAGCCCGGCCGGCGGCCCAGCGTGCCGACCGTCGCGATCGTCGGCGCGTCGTTCACCGCCGGGGTCGGGGCGGAGGATCCGGCCGGGGCGTGGGCCGTGCTGCTGGCCCGCCAGCTGCACTGGAACGCCTTCGTGTACGGGGTGCCCGGAGCCGGCTACGTACACCCCGGCCTTGGCCGGAAGGGCCCGGTCTCCGCCGAGGTCAACCGGGTCCACCTCGGCGCGCTCCAGCCCTCGCTGATCATCGTGCAGGCCGGCCACGACGACATGTCGGTGCCGCCGGACCTGGAGCGGCTCCGGGTCGAGCAGACGGTGGCCATGATCAGGGCCCAGGCGCCATGGGCGCAGATCGCCCTGGTGACGGTGTTCGCCGGGCGCAAGCACAAGCCCGCCCTCTACCGCATCGACGAGGCGATCGTAGCCGGGGCCTTCGCCGCGGACCCCGATGTGATCATCATGGACCCGCTCGCGGAGGGCTGGCAGTTCCCCCGCGCGCGGGACGGCCTGCACCCCTCACCCCAGGGCGACACGTGGATCGCGAACAAGGTGGCGGGGATCTTGCAGCAG
>DAIOWL010000661.1:0-4463 GCA_036758545.1 Streptosporangiaceae bacterium
ACCCGGGCGACGGCGACGTGGCAGCCAGCGACCTGCAGATCCGCCTGGACGTGGCCCAGCTCCTCGCCGAACTCTCCCTCTACGTCGGCCCGGACCGCACCTCCCGCCTCGCACTAGGCAAATCAAAAGCGCATGAGCTGCTGGCCGTGGTGCCGCTGCTGCAGCCGGTGGTGCTGGCCCGCTCCACGCGCAAGGCACTGCGGCACCACCGGGACGTGCTGCCGGCCCTGCGCACCAAGCTGCTTGCGGCGGTACCCGGCGTCGAAGTCGCCCCGGTGCGGCTCGAGCGCATCCGGCTGCGCACCCTGCTGACGATGGTCGCCAGCGCCGCCGCCGTCTACCTGCTGGCCGGCGAGCTGGCCCGGGCCAGCCTGGGCAGCACGCTGCGCGAGGCCCACTGGCAGTGGGTGATCGTCGCGCTGGCCCTGTCGGCGTCCACCTACATCGGCGCGACGATCTCGCTGTCCGGGTTCGTCACCGAGCGGCTCAGCTTCTTCCGCACCCTGCTGGTCCAGGTGGCCGGGTCCTTCGTCACGCTGGTGACCCCGGCCGCCGTCGGCGGGGCGGCGCTGAACATCAGGTACCTGCAGCGCAGGAAGGTCCCCGCCGCGGTCGCCGCGGCCAGCGTCGGCGTGGCCCAGGTGGTGGCGTTTGTCCTGCACATCGCGCTGATCGTGGTCTTCGCCGCGATCGCGGGCACCTCGGCGAGTGAGCACATCCAGCCGCCCCAGTGGGCCTGGTACGTGCTGGCCGGCCTGGTCGTCCTCGCGCTCGCGGTGCTCGCCGTCCCCGCCGGGCGGCGGGTGCTGCGCGCCCGGGTGTCCCCGACGCTCGGCCAGGTGCTGCCGCGGCTGCTCGACGTCGCGCAGCAGCCGGTCAAGCTGGCGCAAGGCATCGGCGGCGCGCTCCTGCTCAGCCTGTCCTACATCTTGTGCCTGGCGGCCTGCGTCGCGGCGTTCGGCCGGTCGCTGCCGATCGCCAGCATCGCCGTGGTCTACCTGACCGGCAGCGCGATCGGCTCCATCCTGCCCACCCCGGGCGGCCTGGGCGGGGTCGAGGCGGCGCTGACGGCCGGGCTGACCGCCGCAGGCCTGCCCGGAGCGATCGCGGTCAGCGCGGTGCTGCTGTTCCGGCTGATCACGTTCTGGCTGCCGGTCCCGTTCGGCTGGGCCGCGCTGAGCTTCCTGGAGCGCCATCAGGCCCTATGAGCCAGCGCGGTTACTCGTCTGGGACTTTGCCCGGCCGCGAGGTAGCGTGGAAAGGCGCCACCGGAAGCCGAGGGAGAGCACGAGATTTCCACATTCCTGCGACTGGCCAGGACCGCGGCGTTCTACCTCGTCATCTTCATGATCGTTACAGCGGGCTCGATCTGGCTCGCGCTGCAGGTCGCACCGCTGCAGACGGTGTCCGCGGCCGGCCAGACCGCGCAGGTCGGGGCGGCCGTTCCCGACTTCAGCCTGTCCGGCCCGGGCGAGCTCGACCTGTTCGGCCAGGTCGTGCCGACCAAGCCGCAGTTCACCGGCCCGATCCGCCCGCTGCTCAAGCTCACCCACATCACCATCGACGACGAGGTGGCGCGGGTGCTCCGCTCGGACAGCCCGCGCACGCTCGAGCTGAACCTCAGCCAGCAGCTGGCCCAGGGCTGGACGCACTACTTCGAGTGGGAGACGCTGATCGCGGCCGGCTTCGCCGTGGTCGCACTGGTCGCGGTGGCCGGAATCGTGCGCCAGCCGTACAAGAAGATGGCGAAGACCGTCGTCGCGGGCCTGGTCGCGGTGATAGTGGTGAACGTCGGCGGCATACTGCTGACCGCGTCCAGCACCCCCGGGGTGCTGCGCAGCGTCAAGACCCTCGACGACCTGGTCGGCGCCGACCCGCTCACCGCGCCGCAGCAGGACGCCACCCGGCCGCTGCCCGGCGTGCAGGCGGTGGTGATCGGCGACTCCACCGCGGCCGCGATCGGCAACCCGCGCCTGCCCAATGCCACCCCGCTCGACCGCGCCTGCGGCCGCAGCAGCGAGTCCTACGCCGCCGACCTGGCCATGGTGAACAACTGGACCGTGCTGAACCTGGCGTGCAGCGGCGCGACCGTGCAGAACGGCCTGCTCGGCGCCCAGGTGCTCCGCAACGGCCAGGTGGCCCCGCCGCAGCTCGGCGAGGCCGCGCGGGCCACTCACGCCAAGGTGATCGTCGTCAGCGTCGGCGCGGACGACGTGGAGTGGTCCATCATGACCCAGCTCTGCGTGGCCAGCACGGTGTGCAACGACAAGGTCTCCGGCGCCTTCTTCAGCAAGCTGATCGGCGACTTCACCCGCAGCTACTACGAGCTGCTCGGCGACCTGGCCGCGCTGCCCGGCAGCCCGGCCGTCCTGATCAACCAGTACTACTCGCCGTTCGGCCCGGACCTGAGCTGCCTGGCGAAGTACGGCATCACCGCGGCCAAGGCGAAGGTCCTGGAGGCCCGCCTGAACCAGCTCAACACGGTGCTGGCGCAGGGGGCCCAGACGTTCGGCTTCGGGGTCACCAGCCCGCAGTTCGCCGGGCACGAGCTGTGCACCGCCGACCCCTACGTGCAGGGGCCGAACGATCGCGCGCCGCTGCACCCGACCGCGGGCGGTGAGCTGGCCATCGCCCTGGCCGACCAGCAGGCCCTGCCGAAGGTGGAGGGCCTGGTCCCGGCGCCGTCCCCGACGCCGACGCTCAGCGCAGGGCAGGAATGACCTCGTCGCGGTAGGCGGCGAGGGTCTGCTCCTCCTGGTCGTGCATCAGGTAGACGGAGAACTGGTCCACGCCCATCCCGGCCAGCTCAGCCAGCCGGTCCGCGTGCGCGCCGGCCGGCCCGGTCAGGCAGAACCGGTCCACGATCTCGTCCGGCACGAAGTCCACCATCGGGTTGTCCGCCTTGCCGTGGTGCGCGTAGTCGTAGCCCTCCCGGCCCTTGATGTAGTCGGTCAGCTCCCTGGGGACCGGCCCGTCAGTGCCGTACCTGGCCACCAGGTCGGCCACGTGATTGCCCACCATGCCGCCGAACCACCTCAGCTGCTCCCGCTGGTGCGCCAGGTCGGTGCCCACGTAGGCGGGCGCGGCGACGCAGATCTTCACCGCGCCGGGATCCCGCCCCGCCGCCGAAGCCGCGGCTCGCACCGAGCCGATGGTCCACCGCGCGATGTCCGGGTCGGCGGTCTGCAGGATGAAGCCGTCGGCCTGCTCACCGGTCAGCTTGAGCGCCTTCGGGCCGTACGCGGCCATCCAGATCTCGAGCTTGCCGTCGCGTACCCACGGGATGCGCAGCGGCTGGCCGTGGAGCGTCACCTCGCGCCCCTCGGCCAGCCCCTTGATCACGGTCATCGCGTCGGACAGGTGGGCCAGCGTCATGGGCGGCTGGCCGATCACCCGGCGGGCCGAGTCGCCGCGGCCGATACCGCAGACGGTCCGGTTGCCGTACATGTCGTTGAGCGTGGCGAACAGCGAGGCGATGACCGACCAGTCCCTGGTGCCCGGGTTGGTCACCATCGGCCCGACGGTCATCGCCGACGTCGCCGACAGGATCCGCGAGTAGATCACGAACGGCTCCTGCCACAGCACGTGCGAGTCCCAGGTCCAGCCGTAGGAGAAGCCCGCCTCCTCGGCTCGCTGCATCATCGCGATCACGCCGCTGGCCGGCGGGTTGGTCTGCAGCACCACCCCGAAATCCATTGCCCCTCCTAAAAACCTTGGTACCGAACGGGCCGGGTCGGCCGCTACACCAGATACTGGTTCAGCCCGCGGGACAGGAACGTGCCATGCCCCGGACTGCCCTGGTAAGCGCCCTTGTCGATGACCACCCGGCCGCGCGACAGGGTGGTCACCACCTGGCCGGTGATCTCCATGCCCTCGTACGCGGAGTAGTCCACGTTCATGTGGTGGGTCGCCGCGGACAGCGTCTGCCGCGCCTGCGGGTCGTAGACGACGATGTCCGCGTCGGAGCCCGCGGCGATCACGCCCTTGCGCGGGTACAGGCCGAACATCCTGGCCGGCGTGGTGGACGCGACCTCCACCCAGCGGGTCAGTGAGAGGTGCCCGGCCGCCACCCCGGCGTGCAGCAGGTCCATCCGGTGCTCGACGCCAGGCATCCCGTTGGGGATCTTGGAGAAGTCCCCGCGGCCGAGTTCCTTCTGGTCCTTGAAGCAGAACGGGCAGTGGTCCGTGGACACCACCGACAGGTCGTTGGTGCGCAGGCCCTTCCACAGCGAGTCCTGGTGGTCCTTGGGCCGCAGCGGCGGCGAGGCGACGAACTTGGCCCCCTCGAAGTCCGGCCGGGCCAGGTCGTCGATGGACAGCCACAGGTACTGCGGGCAGGTCTCGGCGAACACGTTCTGCCCGGCGTCCCGCGCCGCGGCGACCGCCTCGAGCGCCTGCCGGGCGGACAGGTGCACGATGTACAGCGGGCAGTCGGCCACCTTGGCCAGCGTGATGGCCCGCGA
>DAIOWL010000662.1:0-4453 GCA_036758545.1 Streptosporangiaceae bacterium
CTTGCCGCCGAGCTCGAGGCTGACCCGCTTGCACCCGGCGGCCGCGGCCGTCATGGGCCTGTCGTGTCCATGGCGGGCGATGCCGTTCGTCGTCTAGGTAAAACCCACCTGCGAAAGGGCGGCCGCCATGAACGCGAACTACGGATACCAGCTGTACCAGGCCGAGCGGACCCAGACGCGCGCCGAGACCCTGGCGGGCGACGCACGACGCGGCCGCTGGGCGCAGGCTTCACGACGCGGGCGCCGGAGCCCGGCACGCACGGGCCGCGGTCGCGGGATCATGGTCATCATCGCGGGCCGGACGGCTCGCGCCGCATGACACCACGAGAGCCGGCCCGCGGAGGGACCGCATGAAGTTCCTGCTGCTGCACTACGTTGACGAAACCGCCGAAATGAACGCGGAAGAGACCCGGGAGGACCAGGCGCTGCTGGCGTCCTGGCTGGAAGACACCATCGCGCGCGGCGTGAACCTGCAGGGGAATTACCTGCAGCCGTCGCAGAACGCCGCGACGATACGCGCGCGCGATGGTGAGCTTCTCCTCACCGACGGCCCGTTCGCCGAGACGAAGGAGCAGATCGCCGGCTTCGACATCATCGAATGCGCGGACCTGCGTGAGGCCATCGAAGTCGCGAGCGCGCACCCCACCACCAGGCACGGCACCATCGAGATCCGCCCGTTCCCGCCGGAGTGAGGATCAGTCCTTGCGCTCGGGAGCGGGCGCGGACAGGAAGGCCGGGGGCTCGCCGCCGCCGTGCAGGGTCAGGCTGGAGCCGCTGATGTAGGAGGCCTGCGGGGAGGCGAGGAACTGGCAGGCACCGGCCACGTCCTCCGGGGTGGCCATCCGGCCCAGCGGGACGCCGACGGCGACGGCGGCCGCAGCGCCGGCGTCGCCGTAGTGCGGGAGGGCGGCGTCGGTCGTCACGAAGCCCGGGACGACGGTGTTCACCCGTACCCTGGGCGCCCACTCGATGGCCAGGCTGGTGACCAGGTGGTGCAGGCCGGCCTTGGCGGCGCCGTAGGCCGCGGTACCCGGCGACGGGCGGGTGCCGCTCACGCTGCCGATCATGATGATCGACCCGCCGTCCGGCTGTTCCTGCATCACCGCGTTGGCGGCCTGCGCCACGTGCAGCGGTGCGATCAGGTTCAGCTCGATGACCTTGGCGTGGAACCGCGGCGACGCGGTGGCGGCCGCGGCGGGCGGGGAGCCGCCCGCGTTGCTGATCACCACGTCGACGCCGCCGAACTCCTTCGCGGCCGCCTCGATCACCCGCCGCGCCTGGTCCGGATCCCTGACGTCCGCGAGGGTGAACGAGGCGGTCCGGTCGTCCACCGCGGGCAGGGCAGCGGGCTCGTTGCGGGCGCAGACCATGACCTGCCCGCCGGTCCGGAGGAACCCCTGGGCAATGCCCGCCCCGATGCCCCTGGTGCCGCCGGTCACGATCACCCGCAGACCGGAAAGGCCGGGAAACGGTTGGTCGACGGGTTGCATGGCGCCATGTTAGGCTCGCGCCCAAGCAAACGCTAGGTCAAGGAACGCGCAGGTGAGGCGCTTTGTCTGCAGGTTCGGGGGCTATAGCACCCGAAACCGCAGACAAACCGGCGGGCGCGAGGCTGCGGGCGGCGAGCGATGAGCGTTGAGGTGCGGGCGGCGGGCGGGATCGCCGAGGTGGTGATCGATTTCCCGCCGGTCAACGCGCTGCCGGTACAGGGCTGGTACGACCTGGCGAGCGCGGTCACGGAGGCGGGCGCCGAGGCGAGCACACGGGCGGTGATCCTGGCCGCCGCGGGCCGTGGCTTCTGCGCCGGGGTGGACATCAAGGAGATGCAGCGCAGACCCGGGCATGAGGCCCTGCTCGGCGCCAACCGGGGGTGCGCGGCCGCGTTCGGCGCGGTGTACGACTGCCCGGTGCCGGTGATCGCCGCGGTGCACGGCTTCTGCCTGGGCGGCGGCGTCGGGCTGGCCGGCAACGCGGACGTCGTGATCGCGGCCGAGGACGCGACCTTCGGGCTGCCCGAGGTCGACCGGGGCGCGCTGGGCGCGGCCACGCACCTGGCCCGGCTGGTGCCGCAGCCGCTGATGCGCGCGATGGTCTACACCTGCCGGACCGTCACCGCGCGGCAGCTGCTCGCCTTCGGCACCGTGCTCGACGTGGTTCCGCCCCGCGAGCTGCGCGACGCGGCGCAGGCCCTGGCGGAGGAGATCGCGGCCAAGGACCCGGCCGTGATCCGGCTGGCCAAGCAGTCGCTGAACGGCATCGACCCGGTCGACGTGAAGCGGTCCTACCGGTACGAGCAGGGGTTCACCTTCGAGCTGAACCTGGCCGGCGCCGGGGACCGGGCCCGGCAGGCCTTCGTCGACAGCAAGCGAACGGACGGGAAGCAGGCGTGACGCCGGACGAGATCGTCGCGGAGCTGCGGGACGGGATGACGATCGGGATCGGCGGGTGGGGATCGCGGCGCAAGCCGATGGCCCTGGTCCGGGCGATCCTGCGCTCGCCGCTCGAGGACCTCACGATCGTGTCCTACGCCGGTCCCGACGTCGGGCTGCTGGTCGCGTCCGGGCAGGCCAGGCGGGTGGTCACCGGGTTCGCGTCGCTGGACTCGATCCCCCTGGAGCCGAACTTCCGGCGCGCCCGCCAGGCGGGCACGGTCGAGCTCACCGAACTGGACGAGGGCATGCTGCACTGGGGCCTGCTGGCCGCCGCGCACCGGCTGCCGTTCCTGCCGATCCGGGCCGGGCTCGGCTCCGGCGTGCTCGAGGTCAACCCGGAGCTGCGCACGGTCCGCTCCCCGTACGCGGACGACGAAGAACTGGTGGCCATGCCGGCCTTGCGGCTGGACGCCGCGCTGGTGCACATGAACCGGGCCGACGCCGCGGGTAACGGCCAGTACCTCGGCCCGGACCCGTACTTCGACGACCTGTTCTGCCTGGCGGCGGAGCGGGCGTACGTCTCGTGCGAACGGATCGTGCCACACCTGGAGGGCCCGCCGCAGACCCTGCTGCTGAACCGGGCGATGGTGCACGGGGTCACCCAGACGCCGAACGGCGCCCACTTCACCAGCTGCGTCCCCGACTACGGCCGGGACGAGGCGTTCCAGAAGCGCTACGCGCAGGCTGCCGCCGATTCGGAGGGTTGGCGCCGGTTCACCGAGCAGTACCTCCAGCACGACGAGGCCGCCTACCAGAAGGCGATCCGGTGAACGCGACCCGAGCATCAAGGGCGGAGGTCTGCGTGGTGGCGTGCGCCGAGGCGTGGCGCGGCGACGGCGCGATCCTGGCCAGCCCGATGGGGCTGATCCCGACGCTGGGCGCCCGGCTGGCCCGGCTCACGTTCGCGCCCGACCTGCTGCTGACCGACGGCGAGGCGTACCTGGTGGGCGAGGACGACCAGGTGGAGGGGTGGCTGCCGTACGCCAAGGTGTTCACGATGCTCGCGGCCGGCCGCAGGCACGTGATGATGGGCGCGTCCCAGATCGACCGGTACGGCAACCAGAACATCTCCTGCATCGGCGACTGGCGGCGGCCGAAGGCGCAGCTGCTCGGCGTGCGCGGCGCGCCGGGCAACACGGTGAACCACCCGGTCAGCTACTGGGTCCCGCGGCACTCGCCGCGGGTCTTCACGCCTCACGTGGACATGGTCTGCGGCGTGGGTTACGACCGGGGCGCGTGCGAGCTGCGCGTGGTGGTGACCAACCTGGCGGTGCTCGATTTCGCGCTCGATTCCGGGGGGAGGGCGGAGCGGGTGATGCGGCTGCGTTCGGTGCATCCGGGGGTGGAGGTCGCGGACGTGCTGGCGGCCACCGGGTTCCCGCTCGCCGTCCCGGACCCGGTGCCGGTCACGCGCACGCCGACGGCGGCCGAGACCAGCCTGATCCGGACCCGGCTCGACCCCGGCGGGGCGCGGGAGCGCGAGCTGTCATGATCCGCACCGCGCTGACCGAGCTGCTCGGCATCCGCTACCCGGTCGTGCAGGCCGCGATGGGGTACGTGTCCGGGGCGCGGCTGGCTGCGGCAGTGTCTGACGCCGGGGGCCTCGGCCTGATCGCGTCGGCCACGATGAGCCTGGCCGAGCTGGAGAAGGCGATCGAGGAGACGGCGGGGCGGACGGCCGGACCGTTCGGGGTCAATCTGCGGGCCGACGCGCCAGATGCGACCGAACGGGTCCGGCTGATCGTGGCCCGCCGGGTCCCTGTCGCCTCCTTCGCGCAGGCCCCCAGGCCGGAGCTGATCGCCTCCCTGAAGGACGCGGGCGTGGTCACGATCGCCTCGATCGGGGCGCGGCGGCACGCGGAGAAGGCGGCCGGGTGGGGCGTTGACGCGGTGATCGCGACCGGCGGCGAGGGCGGCGGGCACGTCGGCGCGGTGCCGACCAGCCTGCTGGTCCCCCAGGTCGCGGCCGCCGTGGACATCCCGGTGATCGCGGCCGGCGGGTTCTTCGACGGCCGCGGCCT
>DAIOWL010000663.1:0-4451 GCA_036758545.1 Streptosporangiaceae bacterium
CGAGGTCCCCGATGTTTTCCCCGATCGTCAGCGCTCCGTTCACATGCTGGTCAGGAGTCTGCTTCGGCGCCAGGCCGCTGTACTGATCGATCAGCGACCGGGTCCGGGTTTCGAACGCTTGCCGGTCCGTTGCGCTCCACCAGTCGGTGAGCCTGCCGTCGCCGTCGTACCTGGAACCTTGGTCATCGAAGCCGTGGCCGATCTCGTGGCCGATGATTGCGCCGATCGATCCGTAGTTGGCCGCATCGTCGCGGTCGGGATTGAAGAACGGATCCTGCAAGATCGCGGCCGGGAACACGATCTCGTTCATGCCCGAGTTGTAGTAGGCGTTGACCGTCTGGGGGGTCATATGCCACTCGTCGCAGTCGACCGGCTTGCCGATCTTGTTCAGCTCGCGGTGGAACTCGAACGCATGAGCCGCCCGCACGTTGGCCATGAGATCGGCCGGGTCGATCCTGAGGCCGGAGTAGTCGCGCCAGCTATCCGGGTAGCCGATCTTCGGGGTGAACTTCCCGAGCTTGTCCAGGGCTCGCCGACGGGTGTCCGTCCCCATCCAGTCAAGCTTCTCGATGCTCTGGCGGTAGGCCTCGAGGAGGTTGGCGACCAGGACATCCATCCGCTCGCGGGCCCCCGGCGGGAAGTGGCGGCCGACGTAGGCCCGGCCTGCAGCTTCCCCCATCGCCCACTCGACCAGCGAGATACCCCGCTTCCAGCGCGCACGCAGCTGGGGGGTGCCGCTCAGGATGCGGCCGTAGAAGTCGAAGTCTTCCTGGACGAACGCCTCGGACAGATACCCGGCGGCGCTGTGGATCACCCGCCAGCACAGCCAGTCCCGCCACGCCGGAACGTGCTCGTCGGTGAGCAACGAGGCCAGCCCGGCGCTGAAGCTCGGCTGGCGGAGCACGACCTCGTCGAAGGCGCCAGCGGGCGGATCCAGGGCCGCCAGCCAGCTCCGCAGGTCGGGCCCCTCGGACAACACGCCGGCCCAGGTGAGCAGGTTGTACGTCTTCTCGCGGTCACGGCTCGCGACGTTGTCCCAGTGGTGCGCAGCTACCGCCGTCTCCAGCGCGAGCACCCGCCCGGCGGCCCGATCGGCGTCCGGCAACCCGGCCAGCTCGAACAGTCGCTGCAGATGACCAGCGAACGCGTCGCGGACGCCGGCGAACCGCTCCTCGCGGTAGTAGCTCTCGTTCGGCAGCGAGATACCACCCTGCTCGAAAAACACCAGGTAACGTTCCGGGTTGCCAGGGTCGGTGTCAACAAACAGCCGGTACAGGCCCCCGGTTCCCAGTGGCTGCAGCCGCCCGAGCGTCTCCAGTAGCTCCGGGATAGAGCTGACGGCTCGAGCTGCCGCGAGCGCCTGGCTGATGGGCTGCGAGCCGAGCAGCTCTGCTTGGTCCGCGTCCATGAAACTGGCATGCAGGTCGCCGAACTTTCGCTCCTCGCTGCCTTCTGGAGCCGTCGCGGCCTCTTCCACGATCTCGCGCATCGCGTTCTCAGCCTGGTCAGCCAGGGCCCGGAACGTGCTGTCGCGCGCCCGGTCGGCGGGTATCTCGGTCCGCGCTATCCACCGGCCGTTAACGTGCCGGTACAGGTCGTCTTGCGGGCGGATGCCGGGATCCAGCTCGTCGATGGGGATACCGGATGGGAGCGTCACGCTCTCTAGCGTAGGACCAGCGGGCGGCCAGGACGCCGCACCAGATAGGTCCCGCCGCTGCCGTGCCTGTCAGGCGGGGATGTGCTGGTCCAGCCAGTCGAAGATGCGCTCGCCGCGGATGCCCTTGGCCGCTGGCTCGCAGTGAGAATCCGCGCCCTCTTCCTCGGTGAAGCGGATCAGCGCTTTGCCGGCCGGGAGCTTGTCGTATAGCTCCTGAGATTGCCCGGGCCAGAACTGCTCATGGTCGGGACCGGTGACGAGCCCATACCCTCGTGCCGATAGCGGATCTGGTTCAGGGCCGCTCGCGCAGCGGACCGTAGGCGGCCCGGTAGGCGCGGGGGCCAGCGATGGGAGCGAGGTTGTGAGATAGAAAGCCGGGCAGCCTGGCCAGGCGCGACATCCGGTCCGTCGCCGCCTGTACGTGGTCGACGCGTGGGCGTCGGCGCAGCTCCCAGGCGGACACGGCCGCTATCCAGTCCGAGCGACTGCCGAGCATCTCGGCCAGCACCAGCGCATCCTCCAGCGCGGCGGCGGCGCCCTGTGCCCAGACCGGGCCGGTGGCGTGGGCGGCGTCGCCGACCAGGACAACTGGGCCCCGGTGCCAGGTGTCGATCCGGATCTCCTCCACTGGCGAGTGGTAGGGCGCCCGGCCTCCCTCCAACGCGGCCTCCACAGCGCGGCGAGCCGGTGCCGGGAACCGCGCGAACGCCTGGGCGAGCCACCGCGGATCAGTGCCGGCTGCGCCGCCCTTGCTGCTCGAGGCGTACCCGTAGGCCTCGCCGGCGTGCACCGGAATCAGGAGCAGAGCCAGGCCGCCGCCGGTCCACGCCGTCCAGCAGTCGACGCCCGGGTTCGGCACGACGAACCGCCAGCTCGCCGCAGTCATCACCGAGGCTCGCGGGGTCGTGGTCATGACGGCGCCACGCACGGTGGAGTGGACGCCGTCCGCCCCGACGACGAGGTCACAGACCTCCTCGGAGCCGTCGCTAAGGGCGACGTGCGGACGGTGTGGGCTGGTGTCGACGCGCACGACGCTGACGCCGCGGCGTACCTCCTGGCCGGTGCCTAGTGCGTCGAGCACGAGACCGGGGCGCACGCAGACCGACGGCGCGACGCCGGCCCAGGAGGAGGACTCGTCGACGGCGAACAGCAGCCGACCGCGCGCCGTGCGGTACTCCCGCCGAGTCACCGGGATCCCCGCGGCCAGGACCTGCTCGGCCACGCCCAGTGCGTCGAGCGCGCGCACCGCGTTGCCCGGCAGATTGAGCCCGAGGCCGGGCAACGGTGCACCCGGTCTTCGCTCGACCACCGTCACCTCGAAGCCGGCACCGCGCAAGGCGCGTGCGGTGGCCAAGCTGGCGACGCCGGCACCGGCCACGAGGACGCGACGCGTCATACCAGGCGACCGGTCAGCCGCGGCTGCAGGACGTCGACGCTGGTCTCGAGCATGGGACTGTCCTTTCGATCCGCTCCCTCCAATGGAAGGATGTTGATCCACGGTAGGTAGCGGATCCGGTGGGACGGAACGCTCGCGCGACCGGAGAACCGGCCCGATCGTCCGGACGCGACACCGTTCTGCCCCATCGTCTGCACGGTGCGGATCAGAGTCCGGAGGTGGTCGGCGTGGACGTGATGTCCGACGTGCTCCTCGCTGTCCGTCTCACCGGTGCGGTGTTCTTCGACGTCGCGGCGCGGTCGCCGTTCGTGACCGAGAGCCCGAGCTCGGCGGTCATCGGCCCGCGGGTGATGGCCGACGCCGACCACGTGATCGGCTTCCATGTCGTCACGCGCGGCTCGTGCTGGGCGGAAGCGGTCGACCGGTCCGATCCGCCCGTGCGGCTGCGGGCGGGCGAGATGGTGATCTACCCGGCGGGTGACGCGAACACCATGACCTCGGCGCCAGATCTGCGTGGTCACCCCGACCCGGCGCTCTACGACCGGCCCGTGGACTCAGCCCTGCCGTTCACGATCACGATGCACTCCGACGCCAGCGCCGAGGAGTGCCACTTCGTGTGCGGCTTCCTGGGCTGTGACATCCGCCCGTTCAACCCGCTGCT
Source organism: Streptosporangiaceae bacterium (assembly GCA_036758545.1). Taxonomy (GTDB): domain Bacteria; phylum Actinomycetota; class Actinomycetes; order Streptosporangiales; family Streptosporangiaceae; genus Palsa-504. Next base: position 3,715 of record DAIOWL010000663.1, read on the forward strand.
GGAGGCGCTGCCGGACGTGGTACGCGCACCGGTCTCACCCGCGAGCTGGCAGTGGATGGCCGGTCTGCTCGATGCCGCGGTGCATGCGACCGGACATGGTGGCGCCGGCCGGGAGGCGATGCTGGCCAAGCTGGCCGAGCTGATGTTCGTCGAGGCGCTGCGTGCTCACCTGGAGTCCCTTCCGCCCGACGCCCGCGGCTGGGTCGCTGGACTGCGCGACCCCCAGGTCGGAAGAGCGCTGCAGGTCATCCACGGCCACCCCGGCGAGGTCTGGAACCTCGACGCCCTGGCTCGCGCGGTCAGCATGTCGCGCTCATCGTTCGCGGAGCGGTTCGCGGCGTACGTCGGCATGCCGCCGATGCAGTACCTCACCCGCTGGCGTCTCCAGGTCGCCTCGCGTCTCCTCGAGGACGGCCATACGGTCACCCGGGCCGCTGCGGCGGTCGGCTACCAGTCCGAGTCTGCGTTCACGCGCGCCTTCAAGCGGCACGTCGGCCAGGCGCCCGGCGCGTGGCGGCGGGAACGGGCCTCCTCCAAGCCTGCCCGGCATGGTCTCAAGGCCATGCCGAACGGGCGGTGAACGGTGCAATCGCGATCATGTAGCTGTGTTCCCGGACGCCCGAGCAGGAACCCGCTGAGCTGTGGACGTTCGGGCAATACTGTCGATCGGCCGGGCATTCTTCCCCCAACGGCGAACGGTACGAGGGTTCCGTTGCGATCAGCGCGCTATTCCGTCA
>DAIOWL010000664.1:0-3623 GCA_036758545.1 Streptosporangiaceae bacterium
CGTCAGCGTTCTACCGGGCCGAGGAATACCACCAGCGCTACCTCGAGAAGCATGGGAACGCGAGCTGTGCCGTCACCATCGGCGGTGAGGTAACTCCAGCTACAAGGCCATGAAACCCCGGATCCATGAACGGCTCAAGCTGGGAGGACCGGGGCGTCCGGGGGGAGCCGGCGGACTTCAGGGAAGTGGCTGCTGACCTCGGCTGGCCCGAGCCGGCGTAGCCCGGCCGCCCACCACAGGCAGTCGCCGGGGTCGCCGTCGAGCTTGTAGCAGGCGTCGGGCAGCAGCGTGATGTACCCGCCGGACCGCAGGGGGACCAGCGTGGCCAGGTGCGCTCCGCTGGCGACGTCCCATAGGCGGGCGGTGGCGTCGCGGGCGCTCGGTATGCTCGCGTCGTGAGCTTCCGGGACGACTTCGAGGGCCACGACCTCGATCGCTCGGTATGGATCCCGCATTATCTGCCGCAGTGGAGTTCGCGTGCTGAGAGCGCGGCAACGTACGAGGTCATCGGGTCGGAGTTGCGGCTGTCGATCCCGCCGGGGCAGGGCCTGTGGTGCCCCGCCGAGCACGAGGAGCGGCTGCGTGTCTCGGGCATCCAGTCTGGCGTGTCCTCCGGCGCGGTTGGCAGCACAGTTGGCCAGCAGCCGTTCCGCGACGGGCTCCGCGTACGGGAGGTGCAGCCGGCGCAATGGGGCTGGACGCCGCGCTATGGCGTCCTGGAGGTCCGGGCACGCATGGACCTGACCGCGCGCTCGATGGCGTCGGTCTGGATGGTGGGCATCGAGGACGAGCCCCAGCGCTCGGGCGAGATCTGTGTCTTCGAGGTGTTCGGCGACGCGATCGGCCGGGCCGGGCCGGCGGTCGGCATGGGCATCCACCCGTTCCGCGACCCCGCCCTGCGCGACGACTTCGCCGCACCGCGGCTACCGGTCGACGTGACCGGCTTCCACGTCTACGCCGCCGACTGGCGCCCGGGCTGCGTGGACTTCTTCGTCGACGGCGACCACGTGCGCACCGTGGAGCAGGCGCCGGATTACCCCATGCAGATGATGATCGGCGTCTTCGACTTCCCCATGAAGCCGTCGCCGGCCGCGGAGGCCGGCCATGTACCGCAGCTCGTAATCGACTACGTGTACGAGGCCTGAGCCAGACCGACTCACCCGGATCCCCTCGTCATGGGTTGACCGGTTACCTGGTTAAGCGGTACATTACTTGAGTAATGAACCCATGAAGTGAGGGCGGAGACGGTGCCGGAGATGGCTGGTCTGGACGAGGGAACCCCGCTGTTCGTCCAGGTTGCCGACAGACTCGCGGGGGAGATCGCGGACGGCGGCCTGGCCGAGGGCGAGCGGGTGCCGTCCACCAACGAGCTGGCCGCGTTCTACCGGATCAACCCGGCGACCGCGGCCAAGGGGATCAACGTGCTGGCCGATGACGGGCTGCTGGAGAAGCGGCGGGGCATCGGGATGTTCGTCGCGACCGGGGCGCGGCAGCGGCTGCTGGCCCGGCGCCGGGCGGAATTCACGCAGCGGTACGTCGCTCCGCTGCTGTCCGAGGCGGCCCGCCTCGGGATCGACGCCGGCGAACTGTTCGACCTGATCAAGGACGCCGGCCACGAGCGGGAAGGCGTCTCGCTATGACACCGGCGATCTCGGTCACCGGCCTGACGCGGAGATACCGCGATCACACAGCTCTCGACGACATCAACATCGCGATCAGCGGCGGGACCATCACCGGCCTGCTCGGCCGCAACGGCGCCGGCAAGACCACGCTGCTGCGGATCCTGGCCGGCCACGAGTTCCCGTCCTCCGGTTCGGTGCGGGTCCTCGGCGCGCCGCCGGCCGAGAACGAGGACGTGCTGCGCCGCCTGGTGCTCGTCCGCGAGGACCAGGCCTACCCGGACATCAAGGTCGGTCAGGCGCTGCGCGCCGCGTCCTGGTTCTACCCGAACTGGGACTCCGCACTGGCGTCCTCGCTGCTGGACGACTTCGGGGTGCGGGCGAGCAAGGTGATCAAGAAGCTGTCGCGCGGGCAGCGTTCGGCGCTCGGGATCACGATCGGGCTGGCCGCCCGCGCCGAGGTAACGCTGTTCGACGAGCCCTACGCGGGGCTGGACGCGGTGGCGCGGCAGGTGTTCTACGACCGGCTGCTCGCGGACTTCGCCGAGTTCCCCCGCACGGTGCTGCTGTCCACGCATCTCATCGACGAGGCCGCCGCGCTGTTCGAGGGTGTCATCGTCATTGACAGGGGCCGGGTTGTCCTGGACGCGCCGGCCGACGTCCTGCGCGGTGTCGCCACCCGGGTGAGCGGTCCCTGCCTCGCCGTGGACGCGCTCGTCGGGGGCCGGCCGGTGTGGGAGCGGCGGCGGCTCGGCTCCCAGGCGTCCGTCGTCATGGTCGGGCCGCTGTCTCCGGGCGACCGTGAGCAGGCCCGGTCATCCGGACTGGACCTGACCCCGCTGTCCCTGCAGCAGATCGTGGTGCACGCGGCCGCCGGCGTTCTCGCCCCCACCTCCGAGACCGGCCTCGAGACCGGCTTCGAGACCGAAAGGACCTGCGCGTGAATACCTGGGTCAAGGTGGCCCGCTACCACCTGGTGAGGCCGACCAACTATCTCCTGCTGCTGTGGATCCTCCCGCTCACCTTCGCCGTCGGCGCCGTTACGACCGGCCGCGGCCGCGGCCATGACGCAGCCGGATACCTGATCAGCCTCTTCATCTACTTCGGCGTGCTGGGTATGCAGACCATCGGCCGGTCGCTGCCGTTCGGCCTCACGCTCGGCGCCAGCCGCCGGTCCTTCTATTCCGGTACCGCGCTGCTCGGGATGGCGCTGGCCCTGGTGTCCGGCCTGGTGCTGACCGTGCTGCAGACGATCGAGCGGGCCACCGATGGCTGGGGGCTGTCCATGCACCTCTTCCGGGTGCCGTACCTGCTGAACGGCCCGTGGTACGCCACCTGGCTGACCTCGGTCGTGGGCCTGTTCGCGCTGTTCGTGTACGGGATGTGGCATGGAATCGTGTACACCCGGTGGGGCCCGCTCGGCACGCTGGCGTTCATCGCGGTGCAGGTGCTCGTGGTGGTCGCCGGGGGCGTCGTCGTCAGGTTCGAGCACTGGGGCGTCCGGTCGGCGGCCAGCGGGTCCTCCGCCGGCCTGACCGCCTTGGGCCTGACCGGCGTCGTCGCCGCGCTGGCGGTCCTGGTGCTGGCCGGCGGCCACGCCACCATCCGCCGCGTCACGGTCTGATGCTGGCCTTTCTCCACCAGGGTCTCGGCCCGGGCCCGTTGTCCCGTCCGCCGGAGCAGCGGGCCTCGGACGCCGACCGGGACACCGCCGTGGACGTCCTGTGCGCGGCCGCCGCCGACGGCCGTCTCACGATGACGGAACTGGACGAGCGGGTGGGGTCCGCGCTGACCGCCCGGACCCGTACGCAACTGGCGCGCCTGATCGCGGACCTGATCAGCCCGCATGCTGCCGCCGCGTCACCCGGACCGCCTCCCGCGCCCGCCGCCCCCGGCGACCGGTGGGCGGTCCTCCGCTCCCTGCTGGAATCCGCCTGACGGCTAGGCCTGTCTGGAGTCGTGATCGCGTGGCGGGGAAAAGGGTTGGTCGGAGGCGAAATCTAT
>DAIOWL010000664.1:3699-4450 GCA_036758545.1 Streptosporangiaceae bacterium
GCCGGACAAGCGTGGCAGATCGGTGTCATCGCAGGTCTGGCCGAGGCTGGTCTCGATCTGACAGAGGCCGCCGATCTGGTGGTCGGCACCTCGTCCGGTTCCACCACGGCAGCGCAGGTGCGCAGCGGTACACCGGCGGCCGAACTGCTGGCCTCGGTGCTGTCCCCGCCGGTCCAGCCGGCCGGGCAGAACAGGGAACAGCCGCCGTCCCTGCCGATGGCCACGGTGTTCGAGCGGATGAGGGCCATCGGCGCCGCCGCCACCTCGGCAGCCGACCTACGACGTGCGATGGGTGCGTTCGGGTTGGAGAGCGACTCCGTACTCGGACCCGGGGCGGCACAGCGGCGCGCCATGGTCGCCGCCCGGTTGCCCCGCGCGCAATGGCCGGACCGGCCGATGATCGTGGTGGCCGTCGACGCGCATACCGGCGAGCTGGCGGCGTTCGACCGCGATTCCGGCGTCGACCTGGTGGACGCGGTCACCGCGAGCACCGCGCTGCCCGGTCTGACCCCCACGCATAGCATCAACGGCACTCGCTACATCAACGGTGGCGTGCGTTCCGCCGAAAACGCCGACCTTGCCTCGGACTATGCGAACGTCGTGGTGCTCTCGCCGTTCGGCGGACAGAACCGGATACCACCGGAACGGGGCGCGGACCCGGCAGGCCAGTTCGAGGGCCTGCGCAGGCTACCGGGCGCGGACCTGGCCAGCCAGGTGGAGGCCCTGCGCAAGCAGGGCAGCCGCGTCGAGG
>DAIOWL010000665.1:0-4447 GCA_036758545.1 Streptosporangiaceae bacterium
CCGGCGCCCCCGTGGCGCCTGAAGTAGCGCTCGAACTCGCGGGCGATCGCGTCGCCGCTCGCTTCGGGCAGGTCCATCGCGTCCTTGGCCTCTTCCAGGGTGCGCACGTAGTCGGCGACCTCGGAGTCCTGCTGGGCGAGTTCGTCCACGCCGCGCTCCCAGGCGCGCGCCTCCTCGGGCAGGTCGGCCAGCGGCAGCGGCACGTCCAGGATGTCCTCCACGCCGCGCAGCAGCGCCAGCGTCGCCTTCGGGCTCGGCGGCTGCGCCACGTAGTGCGGTACCTGGGCCCACAGCGAGAGTGTCGGGATCCCCGCCTGGGTGCAGGTGTGCTGCAGTACCCCGACGATCCCGGTGGGACCCTTGTAGTCGGACAGGCCCACGCCGATCTCGGTGCCGAGCTTGGCGTCCGACGACCCGATGGAGACCGGCACCGGGCGGGTATGCGGCGCGTCGGCGAGCAGCGCGCCGAGCAGGATGATCATCTTGACGCCGAGGCTCTCCAGGCCCTGCACCAGTTCCTCGCTGAACGCCCGCCAGCGCATGTTCGGCTCGATGCCGTGCACCAGGACCACGTCGCGGGACAGCCCGGTGGGGGGCGCGGATTCGTCGGCCGGCTGGGCGCGGGCGACGGAGATCCTGGTCGTCGGCCAGATCAGCCGCTGGGTCTGCCCGCCTTCGATCTCGACCACCGGCCGGTTGACCTGGAAGTCGTAGAAATCCTCGGGATCGATGGCGCCGATGGGAGTCGCCTGCCAGGCGATGCCCAGGTGGTTGACTACCCCGCTCGCCGCCTCGCCCGCGTCGTTCCAGCCCTCGAATCCGGCAATGGCGACCGGCGATGTGAGTTCGCCGATGTCGTTGAACTCGATAGCTCGCCACCTCCCACGCCGACGCTCGGGCTGTCTGTTACAGCCTACGTGGTCGGTCTTGCTTATCGGGTTACCGGGCGGCGTGTCAGCCGAAGGCTACGGAAAGTTCGCAAGGGACGCCTACAATGACTTGCCTATGATTGGGGGGTAATGAGCACGCTACGAACCGCCCTGGCTGAGCGAGTCGTGGTGGCCGACGGGGCAATGGGCACAATGCTCCAGGCCAGCGACGCCACCGTCGACGACTTCGAGAGCTACGAGGGCTGCAACGAGATCCTGAACGTGACCCGGCCCGATATCGTAACCGCGGTTCACGAGGCTTACCTGGACGCGGGCGCGGACTGCGTCACCACCAACTCGTTCGGCGCCAACCTGGGCAATCTCGGTGAGTACGGGATCGCCGAGCGGATCGCGGAGCTGTCCGAGGCGTCCGCCAGGCTCGCCCGCGCGGCCGCCGACCGCTGGGCCACCCCGGACCGTCCCCGCTGGGTGCTGGGCTCGATGGGGCCCGGCACCAAGCTGCCCACGCTCGGCCACACCACGTTCCGCGAGCTACGCGACACCTACCAGGTCAACGCCGAGGGCCTGCTGCGCGGCGGCGCCGACGCGCTGATCATCGAGACCTGCCAGGACCTGCTCCAGGCCAAGGCGGCCATCATCGGGGCGCGGCGGGCGGTGGCCGAGCTGGCACCGGACGCCCTGATCATCGCCCAGGTCACGATCGAGACGACCGGGACGATGCTGCTCGGAACCGAGATCGGCGCGGCGCTCACCGCGCTGGAGCCGCTCGGCATCGACATGCTCGGGCTGAACTGCGCCACCGGTCCCGGCGAGATGAGCGAGCACCTGCGCTACCTGGCCGCGCACGCCCGCATCCCGATCTCCTGCGAGCCGAACGCCGGCCTGCCCGTCCTCACCTCGGACGGCGCGAGCTACCCGCTGACCCCGACACAGCTCGCGGATGCCCACGACAGGTTCACCAGGGAGTTCGGCCTGTCCCTGGTGGGCGGGTGCTGCGGCACCACCCCGGAGCACATCGCCGTGCTGGCGGGCCGGGTCGCGGACCGCCCGGTCGCCGGGCGCAGGCCGCGGCGCGAGCCCGGTGTGGCGTCGCTCTACCAGCACGTGCCGTTCCGGCAGGACACCGCGTTCCTGACCATCGGCGAGCGGACCAACGCCAACGGGTCCAAGGCGTTCCGCGAGGCCATGCTCGAGGGCAGGTACGAGGACTGCGTGGGGATCGCCCGCGCGCAGACCAGGGACGGCGCGCACCTGCTCGACGTGTGCGTGGACTACGTGGGCCGGGACGGCGTCGCGGACATGCGCGAGATCGTGGCCCGGTTCGCCACCGCCGCCACCTTGCCGCTGGTCCTCGACTCGACCGAGGCCGCGGTGATCGAGGCCGGGCTCGAGCTGACCGGCGGCCGCGCGGTCATCAACTCGGTCAACTACGAGGACGGCGACGGGCCCGACTCGCGCATCGCCCGGGTCATGCCGTTCGTGCGCGAGCACGGCGCCGCCGTGATCGCGCTGACCATCGACGAGCGCGGCCAGGCGCGGACCGCCGAATGGAAGGTCGCCATCGCCGAGCGGCTGATCGGCGACCTGACCCGGAACTGGGGCATGCGGGTCGAGGACATCATCGTCGACTGCCTGACGTTCCCCATCGCCACCGGGCAGGAGGAGACCAGGCGCGACGGGATCGAGACCATCGAGGCGATCGCCGAGCTGAAGCGGCGTTATCCGGACGTGCAGACGACCCTGGGCGTCTCGAACGTGTCGTTCGGGCTCAAGCCCGCGGCCCGGGCCGTGCTGAACTCCGTGTTCCTGGCCGAGTGCGTCCGCGCCGGGCTGGATTCCGCGATCGTGCACGCGGCGCGGATCATGCCGATCGCCCGGATACCCGACGAGCAGCGGCAGGTAGCGCTCGACCTCGTCTACGACCGGCGCCGGGAGGGCTACGATCCGCTCGCCCGGCTGCTCGAGCTGTTCGAAGGGGTGGACGCGGCCGAGCTCAAGGCGAGCCGTGCCGCCGAACTGGCCGGGCTGCCGCTGTGGGAACGGCTGAAGCGGCGGATCATCGACGGCGAGCGGAGCGGGCTCGAGGCCGACCTGGACGCGGCGCTGGCCCAGCGGCCCGCCCTGGAGATCGTCAACGACGTGCTGCTGGACGGCATGAAGACGGTCGGCGAGCTGTTCGGCTCCGGGCAGATGCAGCTGCCGTTCGTGCTGACCTCCGCCGAGGTGATGAAGGCGTCGGTGGCCTACCTCGAGCCGCACATGGAGCAAAGCGGCGAGGAGGGCAAGGGCAAGATCGTGCTCGCCACGGTCAAGGGCGACGTGCACGACATCGGCAAGAACCTGGTCGACATCATCTTGTCCAACAACGGCTACGACGTCGTGAACATCGGCATCAAGCAGCCCATCTCGGCCATCCTGACGGCCGCCGAGGACAACGACGCTGACGTCATCGGGATGTCCGGCCTGCTGGTCAAGTCCACCGTGGTGATGCGGGACAACCTGTCCGAGCTGAACTCGCGGGGCATGGCCGGACGCTGGCCGGTGCTGCTCGGCGGGGCCGCGCTCACCCGGGCCTACGTGGAGCAGGACCTGGCCGCGCTGTTCGACGGCCAGGTCAGGTACGCCAGGGACGCGTTCGAGGGGCTGCGGCTGATGGACGCCATGATGGCGGTCAAGCGCGGCGAGCCGGGAGCCAAACTGCCGGAGCTGCGCACCCGCAAGGTCAGGGCCCGGCCGGCCGCCGGAGCGGAGGATCGGACCGAGGCGGAGAACCAGGCCCGTTCGGACATCAATACCGACGGGCCGGTTCCCGAAGCGCCCTTCCTCGGCACCGAGGTCATCAAGGGGATCCCGCTGGCCGACTACGCCGCCTACCTGGACGAGCGCGCGCTGTTCATGGGCCAGTGGGGCCTCAAGCCCGCCCGCGGCGGGGCCGGTCCCTCCTACGAGGAGCTGGTGGAGACCGAGGGCCGCCCGCGGCTGCGCATGTGGCTGGAGCGGATGCAGACCGAGGGGCTCCTCGAGGCGGCCGTGGTCTACGGGTACTTCCGGTGCGTGAGCTCGGGCAACGACCTGATCGTGCTCGGACCCGACGGGAAGGCCGAGGCCGAGCGGTTCAGCTTCCCCCGGCAGCGCCGGGACCGGCGGCTGTGCCTGGCCGACTTCTTCAAGCCGCAGGACAGCGGTCAGACGGACGTGATCGCGCTCCAGCTCGCCACCATGGGACCGCGGGTTTCCCTGGCCACCGGTGAGCTGTTCGCCAAGAACGCCTACCGCGAGTACCTCGAGCTGCACGGCCTGTCCGTCCAGCTGACCGAGGCGCTGGCCGAGTACTGGCACGTGCGGGTCCGGCGCGAGCTCGGCATCGCCGACGCCGATCCCGACGACCTGGACGGCTTCTTCCGGGTCGGCTACCGGGGCGCGCGCTATTCGATCGGCTATCCCGCCTGCCCGGACCTGGCCGACCGGGCCAAGATGGTCCGGCTGCTCGAGCCGTCCAGGATCGGCGTCGAGCTGTCCGAAGAGATGCAGCTGCACCCCGAGCAGTCGACCGACGC
>DAIOWL010000666.1:0-4445 GCA_036758545.1 Streptosporangiaceae bacterium
GCGATGACGTGCAGGCCCGCGGCGGCCGCCGAGCGCAGGCCGTTGGAGGAGTCTTCGACGGCGGCGCAGGCGGCAGGTGAGACGCCGAGCCCGGCCGTTACGGCCAGGTAGATGTCCGGGGCGGGCTTGCCGTGGGGCACCTGCTCGGTGGACATCGTGACCTTGAAGTACGAGCGCAGGTCCGCGGCCTGGAGCACGGTCTCGATGAGCGTGGCCGGGGCCGAACTGGCCAGGCCGAGCGGCCAGCGGGCGGCGAGGCTACGCACCGCCTCGACGGCGCCCGGCAGGAACGGGATCCGCTCGCGGTAGCGCGCCGCCATCCGCTCGACGACCAGGGACGCGACCTCATCGGGAGGCAGGCCGACGCCGAGGTCCTCGCTGAGGTAACGGGCCCACTCCGGGGTGCTCATGCCCATGAGCCTGCGCTGGGCGTCCGCGGCCCAGTGGCCGCCGCGCTCAGCGACCAGGCCGCGGCGGACCTCCTCCCAGACCGGTTCTGAGTCGATCAGCACCCCGTCCAGGTCGAAGACGACCGCTTCGATCATCGGGGGCGTCCGGGTTCGCGATCCGGGCCGTGGCGGCGCGAGGGCACGCGCCACGGCCCGTTAGGAATCATGATCGTGAACTTGCCTCGGTGAGGGCGCGTGAGACCAGGACGCAGGCCAGGTGCTCGCGGTAGGCCCTGGTGGCGCGGATGTCGTCGGCGGCGCTGGTGCCCTCGGCGGCGTGCGCGGCCGCGTCGGCCGGCGAGGCGCCGCCGGCCAGGGCGGCTTCGGTCGCGGCGGCGCGCAGCGGCGTCCCGCCCATGTTGACCAGGGCCACGCGGCCGTCCTGCACGGCGCAGCCGACGATGGCCCAGTCGATGGCCCGCTGGGTGAACTTCTGGAATGACCACGCTGCGGCCGAGGCCGGCTTAGGCACCCGGATCTCGGTGAGCAGTTCATCGGGCTCGAGGGCGGTCTCGAACAGGCCCTGGAAGAACTCGCCGATCGGGATCTCCCGGGAGCCGCCGGGGCCGCGCGCGACCACGGTCGCGTCCAGCGCGAGCAGCACGGAGGGCAGGTCCGAGGCGGGGTCGGCGTGCGCGATCGAGCCGCCGATCGTGCCCCGGTGCCTGATCTGCGGGTCGCCGACCTGCCCGGCCGCGTGGGCGAGCAGCGGCACCTCGCGGGCCAGGACGTCGGAGTGCTCGACGTCGTGGTGCCTGGTCAGGGCGCCGATCGCGACGTAGGAGCCCTTGTCGTCAACGTACGACAGGTCATGCAGGCCGCCCAGGTCGATGATCACCTCGGGGGCGGCCAGCCGCAGCTTCATCAGCGGCAGCAGCGAGTGACCGCCGGCCAGGAACTTCGCGTCGTCGCCGTGTTCGGACGCGAGGCTCACCGCCTCCTCGACCGAGCCTGCCCGCTGGTAGCTGAACGTGGACGGGATCACGCCGACACCTTCTCTTCGTCCGCGGCCGCCAGCGCGGCCCTCACGATGTTGTGGTAGCCGGTGCACCGGCACAGGTTGCCTTCGAGGCCGTTGCGCACCTGCTCCTCGGTGGGATGCGGGTTCTCCTTGAGCAGCGACACGATGGCCATCACCATGCCCGGCGTGCAGAAGCCGCACTGCAGGCCGTGCTCGTTGTGGAACGCGCGCTGCACCGGGTGCATCTGACCGTCGTCAGCCAGCCCTTCGAGCGTGGTGACCTCGTGCCCGCTGGCCTGGGCGGCGAGCACCGTGCAGGACTTGACGGACTCGCCGTCGAGCAGCACCGTGCAGGCCCCGCAGGAGGTGGTGTCGCAGCCGACGTTGGTCGCGGTGAGGTTGGCCACATCGCGCAGGAAGTGGACGAGGAGCGTGCGGTCCTCGACGTCGGCCGTGATGTTCGTGCCGTTGACGGTCAGGTCGACCTTCACTGGTGACTCGCCTTCTGTGCCTCGTTGATCGCCGTCCATACCCGCTGGGGTGTGGTCGGCATGTCGATGTGCCGGATGCCGAGATGCGCCACGGCGTCGATGACGGCGTTCTGGATAGCCGGGGTGGAGCCAATCGTCCCCGCCTCGCCGATGCCCTTGACGCCGAGCGGGTTCAGGTCGGTCGGCGTCTCGCTGTCGGCCAGCTCGAAGCTGGGCAGGTCGGGCGCTGAGATGGCCGCGTAGTCGGCGAGCGTGGAGGTCAGCGGGTTGCCGTCCGAGTCGTAGAGCACCTCTTCGAGCAGGGCCTGGGCCGCGCCCTGGGCGATCCCGCCGTGCCGCTGGCCCTCGGTGAGGACCGGGTTCATCACTATCCCGGCGTCGTCGACGGTCACGTGGCGGATCATCTTGGTCTGACCGGTTTCGGTGTCGACTTCCACCACCGACACGTGGGTTCCGAACGGGAACGTGGGCCGGTCCTGAACGAAGTTCACGTCGGCGATCAGGCTGCCGCCGCTGGTATGACCGGCGACCTGGGCCCAGGACAGGGCCGTGTCCGGGTCGCCGCGCACCTGCCACAGCCCGGAGCCCGTATCCAGCACGACGTCGGCTTCGGCGGCCTCGAGCATCTCGGCGGCATGGCGGCGGGCCTCGTCCTTGACCTCGACCGTGGCCTTGTGCACGGCCGAGCCGCCGAGCTGCAGCGACCGCGAACCATAGGTCCCGACGCCGACCGGGATCAGGTCGGTGTCACCGTGGATGACCGTGATCTGGTCCATGGGGATGCCGAGCTCGTCCTGCACGAGCATGGCCCACGCGGTGTGGTGCCCCTGGCCGTGCGCCGAGCTACCGGTGTAGACCGTGGCAGAACCGTTGTCCGTCACCTCGATCTTCGCGGTCTCGCCGGCGTCCGGGTCCGGCGCGGTGATCTCGACGTAGGAGGACACGCCGATGCCGAGCTGCCTGGGGTCACCGCTGGCCCGCCGGCGCCGCTGCTCCTCGCGGAGCTGGTCGTAGCCCGCCGCGGCCAGCGCCTTGTCCAGCGCCTCCTCGTAGCGGCCGGTGTCGTACATGGCGCCGGTCTTGGTCTGGAAGGGGAACTTGTCCGGGGCGATGAAGTTGCGCCGCCTGACCTCTGCCGGGTCCATGCCGATCTCGGCGGCGAACAGGTCGACCGAGCGCTCGATGGCCGCCGTGGCCTCGGGCCGGCCGGCCCCCCGGTAGGCGCCGATCGGCGTCGTGTTGGTGACGGCCTGCCGGAACCCGGCTTGCACGTCCGGGATGTCGTACACGCCGGGTGCCATCATGCAGGTCAGGAACGGCAGGAGTCCGCCGACGCGCTGGTAGGCGCCGGCATCCTGGATGACGTCGATGCGGTAAGCGAGGATGCGGCCGTCCCGGCTGCCGCCGATCTTTATGCGCTGCAGCTGGGCGCGGCCCTGCGTCATCGCGACCATGTTCTCGCTGCGGGTCTCGGCCCAGCACAGTGCCCGGCCGGTCTTCCTGGCCGCCCAGGCGAGGGTGATCGTGTCCCGGTCGATGCCGATCTTGGCACCGAACCCGCCGCCTACGTCGGGCACCACCACGCGAATCTGCTCGGGCGGCATGCCCAGGGCGCCGGCCAGGATGAACCGGCTCACCTGCGCGTTCTGCGAACTGGCCCAGACGGTCAGCTTGCCGTTCTCGAAGCTGACGGCCGAGGCCCGCCCCTCCATCGGGAGGCACGCGACCCGCTGGTTGACGATGTCCTGCTCGACGACCACCTCGCAGGCGTCGAAGGGCGCGTTGTCGGTCGGCACCGGGTTCGCGATCGCGATGTTGGTGCCGGCCGCCGGGAACAGCAGGGTCTCGTCGGCGACGGCGGCCGTCGGTCCCAGCACCACCGGCAGCGGGTCGTAGTCCACAGCGACCAGGTCGGCTGCGTCCTCGCCCTGGTAGCGGCTATCGGTAATCACCACCGCGACCGGCTCGCCGACGAACCGAACCGTGTCGATCGCCAGGAGGGGCTCGGCCCACGGGCCGCCGAGCGGCGCCGGGCTGCCGTCCCACTCGCCGGAACTCGGCGGTGGCGGGGCCAGGTCGTCCATGTCGGCGACGGTCAGCACGGCGATCACGCCGGGCTCGGCCAGGGCCTCGCTGGCGTCGATGCCGGTGATCCGCGCATGGGCCACCGGGCTGCGCACGAACGTGGCGCGCGCCGCCCCGTTAAGTTCCGGCGTCCGCAAGTCATCGACGTAGACGCCGCCGGCGGTCAGCAGCCGCGGGTCCTCCGTCCGGATCACCCGGGTGCCCAGAATGCTCATGTATCCCTCCGCTGCTCTGCGCCCCTTCAGGGCTCCGCCAGCGAACCTACACCCGAGTAGGCCGGCGAACTATGGCTGGCCTCACAAACGGGCCTGGAACTCATTTTGACATCCTCCCAGCCTGACAGCGGGGATTCCAACTGCTGACCGTCTAGGAGGCAAGCAGTTGAGGTTCGCGGTTCACCGGCCGGGCAACCCCGTCGCCTCCCCGCGCAGTCACCGCATGCCCTGCGGCGATGTTCCT
>DAIOWL010000667.1:0-1704 GCA_036758545.1 Streptosporangiaceae bacterium
CTGTTCCGGCCGGACGTGTTCCTCGACCTGACCATGCCGACCTGGCGGGTCCAGACCACGGGCGCCGAGGACCTGATCGCGGAGCGCAAGCAGGGCCACCCCGGCCCCGGCCGCGTGACCCGCTGGCGCGCCGACCCGACGCCATCCGGGTTCGTCCTCGAGTTCGAGGAACGGTGGAACAGCGAAGGGCAGCAGTGGTACGCACGGGAGATGATGCGGATCGAGGTGAGCGGGGGCACGATAACCGAGGTCACCGTCTACTGCACCGGTGACTGGGATCAGGCCAGGCAGGCCGAGCACGCCGCGGCCGTCACCCTGATCCGTCCTTAGCCGCTGCCGAGCTTGAGCCGGGCCGCGCTCTGCTCGCGCTCGGCGGCCTCCTGGGTCAGCCTGATGAACGCGTCTGCCGCCGGGATCCGGTACCGGTCCCGGTGCCAGGCGATGCCGACGATGCGGGGGCTGACCTTGGCCAGCCGCTTGAGCCGCAGGCCGGGGCGGTGCGGGTCGACCGACAGCCACGAGATGATGGCGGCGCCGACGCCCGCGGCCGCCAGGCCCAGGATGGTGGCGTTGTCGTGGGACCTGAAGGCGATCTGGTCCCGCAGCCGCGGCCGGCCGAGCCGGTTCTCGATGGAATGGACCTCGCGCATCTGCGCGTAGGTGATCAGCGGCACCCCGGTCAGGTGCCGCAGCGAGACCGGCGACGGCCGGCGGGCCAGCTCGGAATCCTCCGGCACCGCCAGCACGTAAGGGTCCTCGAGCAGCTCGACCGCCTCGAACGGGCCCGCGGTCAGCGGGAAGACCACGAAGGTCAGGTCCAGCCTGCCCCCCTCCAGGTCGGCGAGCAGCTCGCCGTCGTCCTGGGTCTCGCTGAGCCGCACCTCGACCCCCGGCCAGGCGGCGGTGAACTCGCGCAGCACCGGGGGGAGCAGCCGCGCGCCGACGCTCTGGTAGCAGCCGACCCGCAGCAGCCCGGCCGTGCCGCGGGCCAGCGCGTCGAGGTCGGCGGCCGCGCTGGCCAGCCGGGCCCCGATAGCCTCGGCGTGCCCGGCCAGCAGGCGGCCCGCGGGGGTGAGCGACACCGGCCTGGGCCCGCCGGGCCGCTCGACCAGGCGGGTGCCGGTGATGTGCTCGAGCCGGGAGATCTGCTGGCTGACCGCCGACTGGGTGTAGCCCAGGGCGTCCGCGGCCCGGCTGAACGACGCCTCGCGCCCGACCGCGGCCAGCGTGACCAGATAGCGCAGCTCCAGCCCGGTCCAGCGATCCCGCATCAGATGAGCATAAGGAATGCTGATGGAATCTACCAGTAACTGGAATTGTCCTAATGGACCGTCCGCTGCGATGATCGGGATATGACCACCACCAGCCAGTCGCAGCAGTATGCGGACGTCGTCGACCTGCGCCGCTATCCGATCCACGAGGCGGCCAGCCAGGGCTGCCGCGACCTGGTCCGAGACTGCCAGGACCAGCTCCGTGACCGCGGGGTGGCCCAGCTGCCCGGCTTCCTCACCCCGTCCGCGGTCAGCCAGATGACCGCGGAGGCGGACCGGCTGGCCGGCCGGGCCTGGGCGAGCGACCAGAGCCACACGGTCTACTTCGAGCCGCCCGATGAGTCCGCGGGCGCCGACCACCCGCGCGCGCTGCTGCAGCACTCGGCCAAGAAGGCCATCGCCTACGACCTGATCCCGGACGCCGCGCCCATCA
>DAIOWL010000667.1:1804-4438 GCA_036758545.1 Streptosporangiaceae bacterium
CGAGCGCGACGAGAACTACCCCGGCGTCCGGAAGGTCCTGCTGGGCGACCCGGGCGGAGTGGTCAGGCTGCCCAGCAGCCCGGGCACGCTCGCGGTCTTCCGCGGCCAGCACGCCCTGCACCGGGTCACCCCGGTCAGCGGCCCGCGGCCGCGGATCAACTCGGTGCTGACCTACGGCGAGCGCCCGGGCATGAAGCTGAACCGGCTCACCCAGGAACTGTTCTACGGCCGGACCGCCTGAACGCCGCGTATGTGTTATTCCTGCGCTGCCGGTAGCCTCTCGTGACGGCTGTTACCTCTAGCCGCGCCGGGCCGCCTTTCCCCAAATGAGTGCCGGGAGCTATCAATTCTGCTCACTTTGATGTGAATGTTCACCCTTGACATAACGTCCGGCGGGAGAAAGGGTGACAATACGCCTGGTCAAAGGGGCGGGGGAATGGGGACGCCGGATATTTAGGCGGGGGGAGCAGGTATGAACAGCTTGCTGGAGCGGCTGGGCAGGTTCTCGGCCAGGCGGCATTGGATCGTCATAATCGCCTGGCTGGTCATCCTCGGCGGCACGCTGTGGGCGCGGCACGCGTCCGGTGGCGAGTTCGTCAATAACTACACCGTGTCCGGCAGCGGCTCCTCGCTCGGCCTGGACCGGCTGAACCAGGACTTCCCGCAGCAGGGCGGATACGCGGGCCAGATCGTCTTCCACGCCAAGACCGGCAAGGTCTCTGACAGCCAGTCCGCGGTGAACCAGGCCACCAGCAACGTGGCCAAGCTGCCCGACGTGATCAAGGCGGTGAGCCCGTTCGCGTCGGCGAACTCAGCCGCGGTGTCCAAGGATGGCACGATCGCTTACTCCAGCGTGTCCTGGAACGTCAACCCGAACTCCCTGGACACTGACTACCTGAACCGCCTGGACCAGGCGGTCGCGCCGGCCAGGTCGGCCGGCCTGCAGGTCGAGTACGGCGGAGGAGCCGGGCAGATCGGCCAGGTGACCAAGGACCTGAAGTCGGAGGTCATCGGCCTGGCCTGCGCGCTGATCCTGCTGCTGTTCATGTTCGGCTCACTGATTGCGGCGGCGATACCGCTGCTGTCGGCGATCTTCAGCGTGGGCGCCGGGCTCTCCCTGCTCGGGATACTCGCCTCGGCCGTTACCTTCCCGACCACGGCGCCCACCATCGCCACCCTGCTCGGGCTGGGCGTGGCGGTGGACTACGGGCTGTTCCTCATGGCCAGGCACCGTGAGCAGATGGACGCCGGCATGGATGTGATCGCATCGGCGGCGCGCGCCGAGGCCACCTCTGGCGCGGCGATCGTGGTAGCAGGCGGCACGGTCGTGGTGTCGATCCTGGGCCTGTACGTGTCGGGTGTGGCGTTCGTGGGGTCGCTCGGCCTGGCCGCCGCCATCGTCGTCGCCATCACGATGCTGGCCGCGCTGACCCTGGTACCCGCGTTCATGGGAGTGGCCAAGAGCAATGTCCGCTCGCTCGCGGCCCGGTTCCGCGCGCGGAAGGCCGGCATCTCGGCCCAGGAACAGGCCGCGCGCAGCGCCGCCGCCACCCAGGAGCAGCACGAGCACAGCGCGTTCGCCCGCTGGGGACGCAAGGTCAGCGAGCGCCCGTGGCCGTGGGCGGTGGCCAGCGTCGCGGTCCTGATCATCCTGGCCATCCCGTTGTTCTCGATCACGCTCGGGCAGCCCGACAACGGCACGAACCCCACGTCGGAGAGCAGCCGCCGGGCCTACGACCTGATCTCCCAGGGCTTCGGGCCGGGGGCCAACGGGCCACTCGCGGTGGTGGTGGAACTGCCGAAGCAATCCTCCTCGGACAACCAGTCGCTGCTGAACCAGATGACCAAGGACGTCGCGGCCACCTCCGGGGTCGCCTCCGTCAGCCCGGCAACGGTGAACCAGGACGGCAATACGGCGGTATTCAGCGTCATCCCGACCACCCGGCCCCAGGCCTCGGAGACCGAGGCGCTGGTCAGCCGGCTGCGCACCGACGTCCTGCCCAAGGAGCACGTGACCAGCTACGTCACCGGGACGACGGCGGGCACGGTCGACTTCACCGAGCAGATCACTGGCCGGATGGTGTGGCTGATCCTGGCCGTGGTGGTGATCGCGTTCATCCTGCTGACCATGGCGTTCCGGTCGGTGGTCATCGCGACCAAGGCCGCGATCTTGAACCTGCTGTCGATCGGCGCCGCCTACGGCGTGATCGTGGCGATCTTCCAGTGGGGCTGGGGGGCGAGCCTGATCGGCGTGCACACCACGCTGCCGATCCCGGCCTACGTCCCGATGCTCGTCTTCGCCATCGTGTTCGGCCTGTCCATGGACTACGAGGTCTTCCTGCTGTCCCGGGTGCACGAGGCGTGGATCGAGACCGGCGACCCGCACCGCGCCGTCGCGGTCGGCATCGGGGCCACCGCCCGGGTCATCACCACCGCGGCGGCGATCATGGTGGTGGTCTTCGCGAGCTTCGTCTTGTCCACCGACCCCACGGTGAAGATGCTCGCCATCGGGATGGCCTTCGCCGTCCTGATCGACGCCTCGCTGGTCCGGATGATCCTGGTGCCCTCGATCATGGCCCTGCTGGACGCGCGGGCCTGGTGGATGCCGCGCTGGATGGAGCCGATCGTCCCGCA
>DAIOWL010000668.1:0-4437 GCA_036758545.1 Streptosporangiaceae bacterium
CGGCAACTGCTTCGGCTGCGACAACTGCTACGGCGTCTGCCCGGACAACGCCATCATCAAGCTCGGCAACGGCCAGTACGAGATCGACTACGACTACTGCAAGGGCTGCGGCCTGTGCGTCGCCGAATGCCCCTGCGGCTCCATCGAGATGGAGCCCGAACCGACCTAGGCCGGCTAGGCCGGCTTGATGCGGCGGCCGGTGACGCGGTTGGGCACGATCCGCAGGAACAGTTCCCGCTCGCCGGCGGGCCAGGGTTCCACGCCGGCTTGCTCGGCCGCGGCGCGTTCAGTCTCGCCCTCGACGTGGTGGGCGGGCCCCTGGATCAGCACGCTCCAGCCCTGTCGTCCGATCTCGTCGATCTCATCGATCTCGAACGCCACCTTGTAGTCGCCGCCGGAGATGCCGGTCTGCAGGTCCTCGTCCAGCGCGCTGTGCCGGGTGGTGCGGAACACCACCGCCCCATCGTGCCACTTGTAGTTCACCGGCAGCACAACCGGGCCGAACCGGCTCTGGTAAGCGATGCGGCCGATCCCGCCCGCCGAAATAAGCCGCAGGCTCTCGGCCTCGTCAAGCTCTTCGATCACGCGGTCAGCCATGGCTCAACCTTAGCGTCTTGCGCCCAGGTGATGACCTTCAACCCGGACGGAATGGACCTTCGGCCCTGCCGTCCGCCGGCTCTGATGACGAAGCTGGTACTAGACGTAAACGAGCCAGTGGAGGAAGCCATGCGAGCCCTCGTCTACCACGGCCCCGGGCAGAAGGCCTGGGAAGAAGTACCCGACCCGGAGATCCTCGACGACGGCGATGTCATCGTGCGGGTCGACGCGACCACCATCTGCGGGACCGACCTGCACATCCTCAAGGGCGACGTGCCCGCGGTGCACCAGGGCCGCATCCTGGGCCACGAGGCCGTCGGAACCGTCTGGGAGGTCGGCGACGGCGTGCGCCGCTTCTGCCCCGGCGACCGGGTCCTGGTTTCCTGCATCAGCGCGTGCGGATCCTGCCAGTATTGCCGCGAGGCCCGCTACGGGCAGTGCCTGGAGGGCGGCGGCTGGGTCCTCGGCCACAAGGTCGACGGCACCCAGGCCGAGTTCGTCCGCGTGCTGTACGCGGACAACTCCATGTTCCACATTCCCGACGGCGTGAGCGACTCCGAAGCCCTCATGCTGGCCGACATCCTGCCGACCGGCTACGAGGTCGGCGTGCTGGCCGGCGCCGTGCGCCCCGGCGATGTCGTCGCCGTCGTGGGCACCGGGCCGGTCGGCCTGGCCGCGATCACCGGCGCACGGCTGTACAGCCCCAGCCACATCGTGGCCATCGGCCTGTCCGACGCGAGGCTCGAGGCGGCCAAGCGGTTCGGCGCCGACGTCACGGTGAACAGCGCCCGCGAGGACCCGCTGGCCGTGATCAAGGACCTGACCGGGAGGCTGGGCGCCGACGTGTCCATCGAGGCCGTCGGCGTGCCCGCCTCGTTCGAGCTGGCCGTCAAGCTGGCCCGGCCGGGCGGCCGGATCGCGAACATCGGCGTGCACGGCGAGCCGGTCGCGCTGCACCTGGAAGAGCAGTGGATCAGGGACATCACGATCACCACCGGCCTGGTGGACACCTCGTCCACGCCCACCCTGTTGCGCCTGATCACTACCGGCCAGATCGACGCCAAGCCGTTCATCACCCACCACTTCGACATGGACGACATCGAAGAGGCGTACGACGTGTTCGCTCGCGCCGCCGACACCGGGGCGCTCAAGGTCGTCCTGACCCGAGGGGAGTGAACAGCAATGGACACCGCAGTCAAGGACGTCATGACGACCCGGGTGATCTGGGTCAAAAAGGACGCCACGTTCCAGGAGCTGGCCGCCGCCCTGCGCGAGTACCGGGTCAGCGCGTTCCCCGTGGTCGACGACGACCGGAAGGTGATCGGCGTCGTCTCCGAGGCCGACATGCTGACCAAGGAGGCCCTGATCGACGAGCCCAGTCTGGTCGGCGGCATCCTGCACCGTCGGGACCAGGCCAAGGCGCGCGGGGTCACCGCGGGCGACCTGATGACGACCGCCGTCGTAGCGGTCCGCCCGGACGACACGGTCGAGCATGCGGCGAAGCTCATGTACGACCGCCGGGTCAAGCGGCTCCCGGTCACCAACGAAAGCGGGCACCTGGTCGGCATCATCAGCCGGGCCGACGTGCTCTCGGTCTTCGACCGGACAGACAACGCCATCTGCAAGGAGATCATCGACGACGTGCTGCTCGGCGAGTTCGAGGTGGACCCGATGATCTACCAGGTGACCGTGAAGGACGGCATCGCGACGCTGGCCGGACGGCCGGAGACCAACGAACTCGGTCACGACATCGTGCGGCGCGTCCGGCACGTCCAGGGCGTGGTGGCGGTCCGCGACCGCTTCGGCTACCCGCCGCGCGAGCGTCCGAGCGACCGGTATGACGTCCTGACCAACTTCCCGATGGACTGAAAGGAATAACGATCATGAACGCCACAGTCAAGGACGTGATGACCACCCAGGTGGTGGCGGTCAGGAGCGGTGCGACCTTTAAGGAGATGGCGGCCGCGCTGCGCCGGTACCGGGTCAGCGCCTTCCCCGTCATCGACGAGCAGGAGAAAGTGATCGGCATCGTCTCCGAGGCCGATCTCCTGGCCAAGGAGGCGCTGACCAACCCGGGCGTGCTGGCGGAGTTGCTGCACCGCAAGGATGTCCGCAAGGCCGAGGGCCAGACCGCGGGCGACCTGATGACCCACCGCGTGGTGACGGTCAGGCCGGAGGACTCGGTCGAGCACGCCGCCCAGCTGATGCACTTCCTGCACGTCAAGCGGCTGCCCGTCGTCGACGGTGACGGCAGCCTGGTCGGGCTGGTCAGCCGGACCGACGTACTCGCGGTCTACGATCGCCCAGACGAGGACATCTGCGAGGAGATCACCGGCAACGTGATACTGCGCGGGTTCCTCGAAGACCCGCGCCAGTTCGTGGTGACCGTCCAGGCCGGCGTCGTGACTGTGCAGGGTAGCCCGGAGACCGCTGCGCTGGGCCACGACATCGTGCGGAAGATCCGGCACGTCCCGGGTGTGGTGGCGGTCCACGACCAGCTGAGCTACCCCGACACCTACCCCGTCATCGCGGGGCCGGTGTTCTAGCCATGACCGCCGCCACCTCCGTGGAGACCTTCGACCCGGTCGCCATCGCGGGGCTCCCCGAGCCCGCGCGGCGGTGGCTCGGCCACGCGATCGCGCCGGGGACGCCGCTGTGGAGCAGCGTCGAGCTGACCATGCACGGCCAGATCAAGCTCGGCCGCTGGCGGCCGTTCACCGCCCGCCAGATCCTGACCCCGCCCGGCGGTTACATCTGGGCGGCCAGGACCCGGCTGGCCGGCCTGCCGGTCACCGGTTACGACCGGCTCGCGTCCGGCGGCGGGGAAATGCGCTGGCGGTTGATGCGGCTCATCCCGGTGCTGAACGGATCGGGCCCCGACGTCACCCGCAGCGCCTACGGGCGCCTGGCCGGGGAGACCGTGCTGATCCCGACCGCGTTCCGGCACGCGGCCTGGAGCCGGGGCGAGCAGGCCGGCACGGCGGTCGCCACCTGGCGGTTCGGTGACGACACCGAGGCGGCTGAGCTCCTCCTCGAGCCGAACGGCCGGCTGGCCGAGGTCCGCGTGAACCGCTGGGGCAACCCCGGGGGCGCGCCGTTCGGCCGGTATCCGTTCGGCGTCCGGGTCGAGGCCGAGTCCCGGTTCGGCGGGATCACCATTCCCACGGTGTTCCGGGCCGCCTGGGGCGAGAACGAATTCTTCCGGGCCGAGATCACCGGCGCGGTTTTCAGTTAAGGAGACACCGATGAGCACGGCGCAGGACACCGGCCGGGTGTACGCGCTCCTGGCCGACGGCACGACGGTCGAGATCCGCGAGGCCGGGCCCGAGGACTTCGACGCGGTCCTAGCGATGCACGAGGCGATGGCGCCGGACAACGTCTACCTGCGCTTCTTCAGCTACAGCCGGCACTCCGCCGAGACCGAGGCCCGGCGGATCTGCCGGCACCCCGACCCCGAGGCGCCCGGAAGCGCGGCGCTGCTCGCGCTGCTTGACGGCGAACTGGTCGGCGTGGCCAGCTACGCCGGGCTCACCGGGCACCCCGGCCAGGCTGAGGTGGCGTTCGCGGTGGCCGACCACATGCACCACAAGGGGATCGCCACGCTGCTGCTCGAGCACCTGGTCTCGCTGGCCCGGAGCCGACAGATCACCACGTTCACGGCCGAGACGCTGACCGAGAACAGGGCCATGCTGACGGTGTTCGCCGACGCCGGCCTGCCCGTGCAGCGGCATTTCGCCGACGATGTCTACGAGCTGACGTTCCCGCTGCCGCAGGAGGAGGACGGCACCGCGCTGGACACCTACCTCAGCGCCGTGGCCGAACGGGAGAGCAGCGCCGACG
>DAIOWL010000669.1:0-4429 GCA_036758545.1 Streptosporangiaceae bacterium
GACGGGTGGTTCCCGCAGAGCCTGGCCGGGTTCGACCAGATGGGACCGGCGTTCGCCGAGGCCATGAAGCAGTCGCCGATCTACGAGGCCTACGCCCGGGTCGCGCCGCGGGTGGAGGACTGGCCCGTGCTGGTCGGCAAGATGGGCACGTTGCTGCGGCAGGACTACGACTGGTCGGCGGAGGTCGCCAAGATCACCGCGCCGGTGATGCTGGTCTACGGGGACGCCGACTCGGTGTGGCCCGCGCACATCGCCGAGTTCTACGCGCTGCTCGGCGGCGGGCTGCGCGACGCGAACTGGGACGGCTCGGCCCGGCCCGTGGCGCGGCTGGCCATCCTGCCCGGCCACACGCACTACGACATCTTCTTCTCCCCCGACCTGCCCAACGCGATCATCCCATTCCTGGACACTCCCTCGCTGGACCCGCCCGCGCCGATGGGCCAGTAAGGCCGTCAGGGCCTAGGCGGGTCGTACGGCGGCTCGGTCCACAGCGGAGGCGGGCCGTACCCGGGCGGGCGGCCGTACCCGGGCGACCCGCCATAGCCCCCGCCCTCATCGGGGCCGAACGACCAGGATCTTTCGTCCCAGTGCCGGCGCCTGCGGGTCTGGGGCTGGGCGGCCATCGCGGCGAGCCGCCGGCGGCGTGCGGACATCCTGAGCACGAACACCAGCGCCGTCACGAAGGCGCAGAGCGCCGCCGCCACGGTGATCACGATCTCCCGCATGGTGATCGCCGGCATGGTCGCGGAGTCGCCCCGGGCGGGCCGGGTGGCGGGGGTGACCGGTTCCCGGGCGGCGAGCCCGTACCGCGCGGCCGCCGCCCGGCCCGCCGGGGTGGCCAGCCACTTCCTGAACTTCGCCAGGACCGGGTTGGGGGCCGAGGCGCGGACGGGGTAAGCGGAGGCGTTCACCGCCCGGGCCGGATTGATGATCCCGTAGCCAAAGCCCGGGTTCGGCACCGGGCGGCCGGACGGGGTGGCGGTGCCGGTCAGCCGCTGGATCACCCGATACCAGGGCATGTCCGGATAGCGGGACCTGATCAGCGCGGCTGTGCCCGCGGTCAGCGCGGCGGAGAAGCTCGTCCCCTCGCCCGTGGTGGTGTACCGGCCATCCCGGCCCACGTAGACCATGTGGTCCGCGGGCGCCGCGACCGCCACGTACGGCTGCCGCGTGCTGCCGCGCCACAGGGATCCATCCGGCTCGATGCCGCCCACCGCGAGCACGCCCGCGCAGGACGCCGGCTCGCCGGGCCCGGCGTAGCGACTGGCGTTACCCGAGCTCGCGACCAGGACGACGTCGTGGCCGAGCGCGTACGCGACCGCGGCTTGCAGGACAGGATCACAGGAGGCCGGGGAGGTTCCGCCGATCCCGAAGGGCAGGTTGATGACCTGCGCGCCGTGCGAGACGGCGTACCGGATCCCGGCCGCGGCCGTCCGCACCGACGCCGGGCCGGAGCCGCCCACGATCACCGGCAGGATCCTGGATCTCGGCGCGATGCCCACGGTGCCGGTGCCGGTGCCCTGCCCGGCGATCATCACGGCCATGGCCGTGCCGTGCCCGTCCTCGCCCACCTGGATGTCGGTGTCGCCGTTGCCGCCGGTCCCGGTCAGGTTGGCACCGGGCAGGACTACGCCGTGCAGGTCCGGGAGGGCGGCCTGGACGCCGCTTTCCACCTCGCCGACGGTGACACCGGCCCCTTGGGTCAGCGGCCACACCGACCGCCGCACCTGCCAGGCGGCAAGCCACCACTCGGCCGGGCCCGGCGTCAGCTCGAACGGGGCCCGCGCACGAGGCTCGGCCCGGGCCGGCCCGGCGGACAGGGGCAGCCCGCACGTCGTGAGCAGGCCGGCCACCGCCGCCGCGGACAGCAGCCGACGGCGCGCCGTCATGAGATTCCCACCCCGCCCACCTCCCCTGCCGTCTGCGTATACCAGGCCGTACACTCTGGACACGGAGCGCGACACGGTCCGGCTCACGGTTCCGGACGCGGGTAAGGGACCGGTAACAACTTCTCACCGCAGATCGGCCAGGACGGCGCACAGCCGGGCCACGGCCGTGGTGTAGGCGTGCTCGGGCGGGCGGCCGTAGCCGATCACGAGGCCGGCCCGGATCGGGTGACCGTCGTCGCCCGGGCCGGTTCCGCCGGCCTGGTAGTGACCCAGGCCGTCGATGGCCACCCCGTGCTCGCTGGCCCCGGTCAGGGCGGCATGCTCCAGGCCCGTCCGGGGCAGGTCGAGGACCGCGTGCATGCCCGCGGCGATCCCGGTGACCCGGAGGCCCTGACGGCGCAGGGCGACGGTCAGGCGGTCCCGCCGACGCCGGTAGGCGAGCCTGGCCCGGCGGATCTGCCGGTCGTAGGCGCCCGAGGTGATGAACTCGGCCAGGGTCAGCTGGTCGAGCGCGGACGGCCCGGCGGCCAGCTCCGCCGTTACCGCGTCGAGCAGCCGCGGCGGGACGACCAGCCAGCCGAGCCGCAGGCTGGGGGCCAGGCTCTTGCTGGCCGTCCCGGCGTAGATGACGTGGTCGGGCGCGAGCGTCTGCAGCGCGCCCACTGGCTGGCGGTCGTAGCGGAACTCCCCGTCGTAGTCGTCCTCGATCACCACGCCGCCCCAGTCGGCTACCTCCCGGCGGCGCCGCGGATGCAGCGTCACGCCCAGCGGGAACTGGTGCGCCGGGGTCAGCAGCATCGCGTCCGCCCCGGCGGCCCGGCCGATGACGGCACCCATGCCGTCGACCGGCAGCGGCCGCAGCCGCAGGCCCTGCCCGGCCGCGATGTCGCGGTGGAACTGGTGGCCGTAGGCCTCCACCGCGAGCGTGGCCGAGCCCGTTGCGCGCAGCGCGCGGCTGATGCCGGCCAGGCCGTGCGCGAAGCCCGCGCAGATGACGATGTGCGCGGGATCGGCGGTCACGCCCCGCGCCCGGGCCAGGTAGTCGGCCAGGGCGGCTCGCAGCTGCGGTAGCCCGCGCGGATCGGGGTACCCGAGCAGGTAATCGGGGGCACTGGCGAGGACCTTTCGGGCCGTCGCGAGCCAGGCGCGGCGCGGGAACGCCGACAGGTCGGGCGCTCCGGCGCGCAGGTCGTAGCGGGGCACCGGCTGCTCCGGCCGGGCCGTGACCGGCATACCGGGCGCGGGCGCCCGGTGCGGGGCGACCGAGGTCCCCGACCCGGTGCGGGCGGTCAGCCATCCCTCGGCGATCAGCTGGCTGTAGACCTCGGCGACGGTGTTGCGGGCGATGCCCAGATCCGCGGCCAGCGCGCGCGATGACGGCAGCCGGGTCCCCGTACGGAGGCGGCCGGCCCGGATGGCGTCGCGCAGCGCGCCTTCCAGCCCGGCCCGCACCCTGGTCCCGGACAGGTCCAGGTGCAGGTCCACGGCACCTACGAGTTCCTTGGCCCACGTTTCTTCCACAGAAGTGGACCTTACCGTGGGCCGCTTTGGCTCATAGCGTGGTGTCATGACGATGACGAACGACACCACGCAGATCCCCGTCCGGCTGGACTTCGACTCTCTCGCCGCCGGGTATTCGCGCGCCATGGGCCACCTGGACCACGCCGCGACCAGGGAGCTTGACAAGGCCGAGATCGATCCGCTCCTCCGCGAGCTGATCCGGATCCGCGCCTCGCAGCTCAACGGCTGCGCCTACTGCATCGACATGCACACCAGGGACGCGCGCGCGATCGGCGAGACCGAGCAGCGCATCTACGGGCTGGCCGCCTGGCGGGAGACCCCGTACTTCACCGCGCGCGAGCGCGCCGCGCTGGCGTTCACCGAGACGGTGACGCGACTGTCCGAGACGCATGTCCCCGAACAGGCGTACCAGGACGTGGCCGCGGAGTTCAGCCCGCTCCAGGTCGCGGCGCTCGTCAGCCTCATCGTTACCATCAACGCCTGGAACGCCATCGGCGTCAGCACCCGCGCCTGGGTGCCCAGCTCGTATAACCCGTAGTCATGCGTCCCGGAACCGCAGCACCAGGGCCCCGGCCAGCATCGCCCCGGCCGCCCAGGCGGCCAGCACGCCCAGGCCCTGCCACGGGGTGAGCGGCAGCGAGCGCAGGTTCGTGGTGGCCTGGATGTACAGGCCGGCCGTCATCGGGCTGAGCTGCTCCAGGTGCCGATGCCAGCCCGGGCTGGTGATCACGCTCGACACGATGGGAAACAGGAAGAGCAGCGCGAGCACCACCCCGATCGCCACCGCGGAGTCCCGGACCGCGGCGGCGACACCGAGGCTGAGCAGCGCGATCAGCGCCAGGTAGAGCACGGAACCCGCGGCGGCGCGCAGCACGGGCCCCTGGCCCAGGGACAGGGCCTGGTAACCGTGCGCGGCGGTGATCCCGTGCCGGCCCAGCAGCAGCCCGCCGGCCAGCACCGAGGCCAGCACCGCGACCGCCCCCGTGGCCAGGGTCACGGCGCTGACGACGGCGGCCTTG
>DAIOWL010000670.1:0-4421 GCA_036758545.1 Streptosporangiaceae bacterium
CGTGTTGATGGTGTCCTCGGGCGCCCGGTTGAACTCCTCGATGTACAGGAAGCCGCCCCCGCGCATCGCCTGCAGCAGCGGCCCGTCGACGAAGTTGTCCGGGCTGTAGTCCTCGCGCAGCACCCGGGCCGGGTTGTGGTGGCCGATCAGCTTGGACGGGGTGAGGTCGGCGTTGCCCTCGACGAAGACCAGCGGGATGCCCCATTCGGCCGTGATCGCCCGCAGCAGGGTGCTCTTGCTGGTCCCCGGCGGTCCCTCCAGGATGATGTCGCGGCCCGCGGCCACCGCCGCGAGCACGAGGGTGAGCTCGCGCTCGCGGCCGACCAGGTGCGCGGCGACCCGGTCGTAAACCGCCGCCAGGCTCGGGCCATCGGTCATCTGATCGTGTTGCCCGCGTCGACGGTGAACTCCAGGCCGGTGACGTAGCGGGCCTCGTCCGAGGCCAGGAACAGCACCGCGTTGCTGATGTCGCGCGGATCCACGACCTCCACCGGCAGCGTGTTCATGTAGATCGGGCCGAGGTTGGGGTCGCGGTTGATCAGCGGCTCCAGGCCGCCCAGGCCGTTGCCCATCGGGGTGTCCACCCCGGTCGGGTGCACGGTGTTGACCCGGATGCTGTGCCGGGCCAGCTCATTGGCCATGGTCCTGGCGATGCCGACCACGCCGTGCTTGGCCGCCACGTACGGGGCCAGGTAGGGCAGCCCCTTGATGCCCGCGGTGGAGCTGGTGCAGATGATCGACCCGCCGCCGGCCGCGATCAGGTGCGGCACGCTGACCACCATCGTGTTCCAGACCCCGGTCAGGTTGGTGTCCAGGGTGTCCTGCCAGACCTGCGGGTTCACCTCGTCCCAGCTCTGGATGGTGCAGATCCCCGCGTTGGCGCTGACGATGTCCAGCCGGCCGAGCTGGGCCACCCCGTCGTCGACCGCGGCCTTCAGGGCGCCGGCGTCGCGCACGTCGGCCACCGTGGCCACGATCCGCCGGTCCAGCGCCTCCACCGCCTTGACCGTCTCGGCCAGCTCAGGCTCGGTTCCCATGGGGTAGCCCACCGTGTCGTAGTCCCGGCAGATGTCGATCGCGATGATGTCGGCGCCCTCCTCGGCGAGCCGGATCGCGTGCGCGCGGCCCTGCCCCCGCGCGGCCCCGGTGATGAAGGCGACCTTGCCTGCTACTCGTCCAGCCATGCCTGTCCTTACTTCTTGTTGGTGTACCCCGCGTCGACCGGCAGCGTCACGCCGGTGACGTAGCGGGCGTCGTCGGAAACCAGCCACAGGATGGCGTTGGAGACGTCGACCGGCTCGACCATGTCGACCGGGAGCGCGTTGGCCATCGCCTGGGACAGGCTGGGGTCGGACTCGAGGAAGGCCTGCATGATGTCGTTCACCACCATGGGCGTGTTGACCCCGGTCGGGTGCACCGAGTTCACCCGGATGCGGTGCGGGGCCAGGTAGTTCGCGTAGGAGCGCATCAGCCCGACCACGCCGTGCTTGGAGGCGGTGTAGCCGAGGCCGCCGCGGCCCGAGCCGCCGATCCCGTTGATCCCGGCGGTGGAGCTGGTCAGCACGATCGCGCCGCCCGTGCCCCGCTCGATCATCGACGGGATCGCGATCTCCACCGTGTTGAACACCCCGGTCAGGTTGACGTCGATCACGTCCTGCCAGGCCTCGTGCGGCTCCTCGCCGAGCGACATCGGCGCGATGCCCGCGTTGGCCAGGACGATGTCGACCGGACCGAGCTCGGCCACGCCGGCCTCGAAGGCCACGCGCAGCCCGGCCTCGTCCCTTACGTCGGCCTGCCGGGCGACGATCCGCCGGTCCAGCGCCTCGACCTCCTTGGCCGTCTCGGCCAGGTCTTCCGGCGTGGCCATCGGGTAGGCCACGCTGCCGATCTGGGCGCAGATGTCGACCGCGATGATGTCCGCGCCCTCCTGCGCCAGCCGGACCGCGTGCGACCGCCCCTGGCCGCGGGCCGCGCCAGTGATGAAGGCGACCTTGCCTTCGAGCTTCCCAGCCACTTACGTCACTCCTTTCACAGCTGCTCGCGCAGCTCTCACCGTGCCCGACCCCGGGCGGTCAGGGACGGAAGCCGGCCAGCGGGTTCTCGTCGCAGGCCCGGTCCGGTCTGTGCCGGACTGGCCCGGGGCCAGCCGGGCGGCGGCCGATGGTGACCGGCACCGGCCGGGAACGGTGCGAATGATTGCCGAACGGTCTGGGCACGGGGGTCTCGCCGACGGCCGCGAGCGCACGCTCGCCGTGTCCCTTGACGCACTCCGGGTCGGGGCCGTCCAGCGGCAGCCCGGTGAAGAACTTGGCCGCCATGCACCCGCCGCGGCACGAGTCGTAGGCCGAACACGACTGGCAGGCGCCCCCGGTCTGCGGCCGGCGCAGCCCGGCGAACAGCTCGGAATCCCGCCACACCGAGGCGAAGCCGCCGGGGCCGCGGACGTTCCCGGCCAGGAAGTTCTCGTGGATGGCGAACGGGCAGGCGTAGACGTCGCCGACCGGGTCGATCAGGCAGACCACGCGGCCCGCGCCGCACAGGTTCAGGCCGGGCAGCGGGTCGCCGTAGGCGGCCAGGTGGAAGAACGAGTCGCCGGTCAGCACCTGCTCGCCGCGGGCGGTGAGCCAGTCGTAGAGCTGCCGCTGCTGGCTCGCGGTGGGGTGCAGCTCGTCCCACACGTCCGCGCCGCGGCCGGACGGCCGCAGCCGGGTGAGCCGCAGCTGCGCGCCGAACCGTTCGGCGATCGCCATGAAGTCATCCAGCTGGCCGGCGTTCTGCCTGGTCACCACCACCGAGATCTTGAAGCCCGTGAACCCGGCCTGCGCGAGGTTCTGCATCGCCCGCAGCGCGGTGGCGTACGAGCCCGGGCCACGGATGTTGTCATTGACCTCGGCGGTCGCGCCGTCCAGCGAGATCTGGACGTCCACGTAGTCGCTGGCGGCCAGGCTCTCGGCTCGTTCCGGGGTGATCTTGATTCCGTTGGTGGAGAACTTGACCCCGACGCGGTGCGCGGTGGCGTAGTCGACCAGGTCCCAGAAGTCGGGCCGGACCGTGGGCTCGCCGCCGCCGATGTTCACGTAGAACACCTGCATCCGCTCCAGCTCGTCGATCACCGCCCGGCACTCGGCGGTGGTCAGCTCGCGCGGGTCGCGCCGCCCCGAGCTGGACAGGCAGTGCACGCAGGCCAGGTTGCACGCGTAGGTCAGTTCCCAGGTCAGGCAGATCGGCGCGTCCAGGCCGTACTGGAACTGCTCGACGAGTGCCGGTGTTGAACCACGCTGCGTCATGCTGGCTCCCGCGGGCGGATCATCTGGGACGTGGCCAGCGTCTGCAGGGCGGTGGCGTAGGCGGGCAGGTCGGCCTGGGCGAGGCCGGCTCGCCGGCAGGCTTCCCGCGCGCTGGGCGCGTCGCCGAGCTCCCGGACCACGGTCAGCAGCGCCGGGCTCTTCAGGAACGACAGGCGGCGGGTGCCGAAGTGGTAGAGCAGCGCCCCGAACCGTTCGGGCCGGACCGACACCTGCGGGTGCAGCTGCCAGGGGCGGTCGAGATCGAAGGAATCCGCCCGGGGCGAGGCGTCAGTAGACACCGCACATGCCGTCGATGGAGACCTCTTCCACCAGCAGCTCGGCCTCTGCTAGTTCCGTTAGCTCGCTCTGGGCCAGCTCGGGTTCGGCGGGCGGGACCTCGATGACGTCGGCGATTGCGACACGCTCGCTCATGGCGCTCTCCCTAGCTGCGCAGACGTGGACAATGAATGCGGCGGCACCATTTCCGTCACGCGGTGACGAATATAATTCGCATGTTAACGTCACCTTGTGCCATAAGCAAGGCTTGTCCCGGAGGCAGCGGTGTTGACCAGCAAGACGGCGGAGATGGCGGGCGGGCGGCGTGGCCGGCCGCCCGGCACCAGCCGGCGCGAGCTGGAGCTGATCGCGCTGCGCCTGTTCACCGAGCAGGGCTTCGACAACACCACCATCGAGCAGATCGCGGCCGAGGCGGGCGTCAGCAAGCGGACGTTCTTCCGCTACTTCGGCTCGAAGACCAGCGTGCTGTGGAGCGAGTTCGACCACGAGGTGGACGTGATCCGGGCGGCACTGGCCGGGGTGCCGGCCGGGGTGCCGATGATGGACGCCATCCGCCGGGCCGTGGTCGCGGCTAACCACTACGGGCCGCAGGACGTCTCCGAGCTGCGGATGCGGATGAACCTGATCGGCAACGTGCCCGCGCTGCAGTCCAGCGCCGCCCTGCACTACGACGCGTGGGAGCGGGCCATCAGCGACTTCGCCGCGACCCGGACGGGCCAGCCCGCCGACTCGCTCTACCCGCTCGCCGTCGGCCGCGCCACCCTGGCCGCCTGCCGCGCGGCCTACGACCGCTGGTCCGCCCGCGCCGACGCGGACCTGACCTTCTACCTGGACGCC
>DAIOWL010000671.1:0-1094 GCA_036758545.1 Streptosporangiaceae bacterium
GGGTGCGGATCAACGATCACGCCACGCTGGGGATCGCCCGGCAGGAAGATACCGGCGCCATGATGGTCAAGGCCGTCGGGGAGCAAGCCTGGCCCGACGGCGATGTCGACTTGCTGGGCCACGTGTTCTGACCTTCATGCGCGCTCGGCGTCACGCTGGCCGGGACGGGGGGAACAGGCGGTCCAGGTGGTAGTCGATGACGGCCTGAGCCTGCTCGATCGAGGACTGGCCGGCGAGGACGCTCGTGGCCAGCCCCGCGGACATGGCTATCAGGCTCAAGGCCTCCAGATCCGGGTCCAGGTTAACCGGGGTGTCGCCGGCGGCCTGGGCCGCTCGCAACTGCGCGGCCACCACGTCGAGCACCGCGCCGGAGTTCTTGACCAGGGGCGCGATCGCCAGCGCCGGATCGGTCAGCGAGAGCGCCAGGTAGGCCGTGTAAACGACGTAGAAGGTGCGCATCTCGTCGTCGGCGGGCAGCGCCTCGGCCAGGATGGCCGTGATCACGTCGTGCGGGCTAGCCGGGCCGCCTGACCCGCTGGCCTCCCTGAACCGCGCCACCGCCCGCGCGCTGAACCGGGCCGCCAGGTGCTGCATGGCGGCCAGCAGGAGCTCTTCCTTGGTGCCGAAGTAGTACTGGACCAGCCGCAGGGACACCCCGGCCTCGGCCGCGACCTCGCGCATCCCGGTGGCGTGCAGCCCGCGCGTGGCGGCCGTCCGCAGCAGCGCGTCCGCGATCTGCCGCCGCCGCTCCTCGTGATCGACCCGCTTCGGCACCCGCTCACCGTACCCCTGGTCAACCGCCGGATCACTTTTATGATACGGTCGTATTATAAAGATAGCGGGCGATGCCGCGAGGAGGCGGGACATGCTGGCACCCAAGGCCGAGGTGGGATCGTGGGTCAGCGAAGCGGCCAGGGAGAAGTTCATGGCCACCTACGAGCGGGCCTTCGCGCTGTGGCCGCAGCCGGTGGAAGAGTTCGATGTCGAGACGGCGACGGCGACCACGCGGGTGCACGCCTACCGGCCGCATCCCGGCGGCGAGCCGGTCGTGCTGCTCACCGGGGCCGGGTTCAACGCCTCGGTCTGGTACCCGC
>DAIOWL010000671.1:1104-4421 GCA_036758545.1 Streptosporangiaceae bacterium
GAGCGCCAGGTAGGCCGTGTAAACGACGTAGAAGGTGCGCCTCTGCTCGTCGGCGGGCAGGCCCTCGGTCACGATGGCGGCGATGACGTCGCGCGGGCGGGCCGGGCCGTCGGCCGGCCTGCTCTGCCTGATCCGGGCCATAGCCCGGTCGCTGAACTGGGCGGCCAGCTGCTGCATGGCGGCCAGCAGGAGCTCTTCCTTGGTGCCGAAGTAGTACTGCACCAGCCGCAGGGACACCCCGGCCTCGGCCGCGACCTCGCGCATCCCGGTGGCGTGCAGCCCGCGCGTGGCGGCCGTCCGCAGCCGGTCGTGCTGCTCACCGGGGCCGGGTTCAACGCCTCGGTCTGGTACCCGCACGTCGCCGCGCTCGCCACGGCCGGCCCGGTCTACGGGGTCGACACGCCCGGCGACCCGAACCCCAGCATCCTGCGCGCCCCGCTCACCCCGCCGGAGTCCTGCGCGGCCTGGCTGGATGAGCTGCTCGGCAAGCTCAGCGACCGCCCGGCGCACCTGGTCGGGCTGTCCTGGGGCGGCTGGGTGGCCATGAACCAGGCGATCCGCGCGCCCGCGCGGGTCGCCTCCATCACGCTGCTCGACCCCGCCGGGCTCACCAAGCTCGACGCCCGCTTCTGGTGGTGGTTCACCATCAGCGGCCTGGCCACCCTGACCCCGATGCCGCTGCGCCGCCACCTCGCCCGGTGGCTGGACAGCCCGGCCATGCTGGAGCGGGAGCTGATGACGCTCATGTGGGCAGGCAGCCGCGGCTACCGGATGGAGCCGAAGTTCCCCGCCATCCTCACCGACGACGAACTCCGCGCGATCACCGTGCCGGCCCTGCTGATCACCGGCGTGCGCAGCGCCCTGCTCACCCCCGCGCAGGCCCGCGCCCGGGGCAGCCTCATGCCGCACGCGGAGGTCGCCATCGTGCCCGGCAGCCACGGCGGCTTCAACCGGATCAACGAGCTGAACGACCGGATCGCCGCCTTCATCCAAGCTGCTGCAGTAGCCGATTCTGGGTAGGGTGCATGTCCTGGGTTCTGCTGTTCGCGCTGCGAGGAGGACGCCGATGCCTGCGCCCGGCGACGACCGCTTCTTTACCGAGCTGCGCGGCTGCACGGCCGAGCTCGCCCGGATCATCGACGGTGACCTGGAACGGCCGGTGCCGACGTGCCCGGGATGGACGTTCCGGCAGCTGGCCACCCACGTCGGGCGCGGCCACCGGTGGGCGGCCCAGATCGTGGCCACCCGGGCGACCACGCCGATCCCGATGCGTGAGGTCGCCGACGGGAAGCTGCCGTCCGACCCGGCGCAGCACGCGCCCTGGCTGAACGCGGGCGCCGACCAGGTCGTCGACGCGGTCACGGCCGCTGGCAGCGATCTGGTGTGGACGCTATCCGGCCTCGGCCCGGCCAGCTTCTGGGGCCGCCGCCGGGCCCACGAAGCCGCCGTCCACCTGGCCGACGCTCAGCTCGCGGCCGGACGCGACGTCGACCTGGCCCCTGACGTTGCCGCGGATGCCGTCGACGAATGGCTCACCCGCATCGCCGCCAGCACCGCGGAAACCACCGACCCGGCCCGCCCGCCAGCGCAGGACCTGCGCGGAGACGGCCAGAGCCTGCATGTTCACGCCACCGACCCCGGACTGTCCGGCACCGGCGAGTGGCTGATCACCCGGACACCGTCCGGCGTCACCGTCGCCGGCGGCCACGGCAAGGCCGACGTCGCGGTCCGCGGGCCCGCGGTCAGCCTGCTGCTCGTCCTGACCCGCCGGCTGCCGCCCTCCGCGCCTGGCATCGAGGTCCTCGGCGAGCACGCCCTGCTCACCCACTGGCTTCAGCACACGCCGTTCTGACCGGCTAGGCCTTAGTCGCGCCGGGCGCGCCCGGCCACGAGCCACACGATGACGAAAACCACCATCGCGATCAGCGCGATGATGACGAACACCTTGAACGTTGCGAAGATCCCGCTCGCAGCCGTGACGGCAAGCCAGATGGCGAGGATCCCGCCGAGAATTGTCCCGATTTTCCGGCCCATGGACCCAGTATGCCCCCTGGCGCCCCTCGGCGGGCGTCCTCGGCGGCGCGAGGTCAGTAGGGTGGCGGCATGCGGGTAGTGATTGCGGGCGGGCACGGGAAGATCGCGCTGCTGCTGGAGCGCCTCCTGGCCGAGCGCGGCGACCAGGCCGTCGGGCTGATCAGGAACCCGGCCCACGCCGCCGATGTACAGAGCGCCGGAGCCGAAGCCGTCGTCTGCGACCTGGAGGCCGCCGCGGTCGATGATGTCGCGGGGCTGCTGTCAGGGGCCGACGCGGTGGTATTCGCGGCTGGCGCCGGTGCGGGCAGTGGCGCCCCGCGCAAGGACACCGTCGACCGGGCCGCCTCCGTGCTGATGGCCGACGCCGCCGAGCGGGCCGGGGTCCGCAGGTTCGTGCAGGTCTCCTCGATGGGAGCCGGCCAGCCGCCGCGGCCCGGCACCGGTGAGGTCTGGGCGGCCTACATCGCGGCCAAGACCGCCGCCGAGACCGATCTGCACGCCCGGGACCTCGACTGGACCATCCTGCGCCCGGGCAGCCTCACCGACACCCCTGCCACCGGCCAGGTCCGGCTCGCGCCCCCGCCGGTACCCGCGGGCGCGGTCCCCCGCGCCGACGTCGCCGCGGTCATTGCCGCCCTGCTCGACCATCCGGGTACCCGGCACCAGACGCTGGAGCTGACCGGCGGAGACAGCCCGGTCACCGCGGCCGTGCAGCACCTGTCCTGATCAGGGTTGACCCTGATGCCCGGGGAGGCATATCAGGGTGCGAACCGGGCTGATCCCGATCGACGCCAGGCGTCGCGGGCGGCAGTCTTGAAGCAAGCAACTGACCTTAAAGGAGACCGATTACCATGCTTGCCATCATTGCCCTGGCCGTCCTTGCCATCGTGGCCCTGATCGTCCTGGGCGCCGCCGTCCACATCCTGTTCTCCCCGTGGGTGCTGCTGGTCGGCATCGGCATCCTGGCCTGGATCAAGTTCCGGCCGCGCCGCTCCCACCGGTAACAAACGGTGCCGAACGGGCCGGGTATCTGAGGTCCCGCCCTGACCAGTGCCCCGGCCCGGGTTTGTCACGGGTTCGATGCCTGGTCCGGGGGTGCGATCGTGATCCCAGTGCCGAACGCAGGCAGCGGGAGCAGCGAGAGGACAGGGGCGACCAGCTATGACCAAGGGATATTCGGAGCTCACGAACGAGCGAGTCAGCGCCGCCAACGGCGTCGATTTTGCCTACCGTGACACCGGCGGCGGCGAGGGCGCGGTCCCGCTGGTGCTCCTGCAGCACTT
>DAIOWL010000672.1:0-4410 GCA_036758545.1 Streptosporangiaceae bacterium
TTGTTGGTGCCGTAGGTGATGTCGGCGGCGTACTGCTTGCGGCGCGTGGGCGGGTCCATGTCGGCGAGGATCACGCCGACCTCGAGGCCGAGGAAGCGGTGCACCCGGCCCATCCACTCCGAGTCGCGCTTGGCCAGGTAGTCGTTGACGGTGACGACGTGCACGCCCTGGCCGGACAGCGCGTTGAGGTAAGCCGGGAACACGCCGGTCAGGGTCTTGCCCTCACCGGTCCTCATCTCCGCGATGTTGCCCAGGTGCAGCGCCGCGGCACCCATCAGCTGGACGTCAAAGGCCCGCTGGCCGAGGGTGCGCTTGGCGGCCTCGCGCGCGGTGGCGAAGGCTTCGGGAAGGAGCTCGTCGAGCGTTTCCCCGTCGGCGTAGCGCTGCCGGAACTCGTCAGTGAGACCGCGCAGGTCGCCGTCGCTCATCGCGACGAACTCGTCCTCGATGGAGTTGATCTGCTCGCTGATCCGCTTCAGCTTGCGCAGGATCCGTCCTTCGCCAGCGCGAAGGACGCTATCGATGATCGGTGCCACTTTGCGTCGCGCTCCTCGCGGATCGTCTTTACCGTCATAATGGCCGGTGACCGTGAACCGGTTCCCGTTCGGCGCCCCAACATGTCATCGTAGGCGAGATGCGGCACCAAACCGAGTCGGTCGAATCAGGACGAGCTCGGGCCACAAGGGGCCGGCTGGTGCTCAGTCTCGCACCTCCCGGAGAATAATAGGAGCGTTGACGAGGGAGAGGAGCCTTCAGTGACCGAAGAGCCGACATCAGGCACGGTGGTCGGAGACACCGGAGTGCGCGGTCTCGACGCGCGGACGAGCGAGCCGGCCTGGGAGCACGAGGAGTACCACGGGCGTCCGGTGTCCTGGGTAGCGGTCACGATCATCATCATCGGCTTCATCATCGGCGGGATCGCCCTGCCCATCGGCCCGGTCTGGGTGCTGTTCTGGGTCGGCGCGGCGCTGGTGGTCCTCGGCAGCATCTTCGCCGCGTCCATTCGCATCATGGACGATTGGTACTAATCCCGAACGGGCCAGGTTTCTCCTCTCGCTCACCCGTTCCCGCCTATGCAGCCCGGTCGTGCGACCGGGCTGTATGCGTTGCGCCACGGCGCAGGGGAAATGTCGGGGGCGGCGGTTATGGTGTGGATCTATGGATGCGCCCGCGGCTGAGGTGACGCTCTCTCGAGACGACGTCCGCCGGATGACACTGCGCGCGCAGGGGTTCCTGGGCGCGACGTCGTGGCACCGGTCACCGGCCGGGGTCACCGCCATGCTCCGCCGGGTCGGCGCGGTCCAGCTAGACACGATCAGCGTGCTGGCCCGC
The DNA here is from genome assembly GCA_036758545.1 of Streptosporangiaceae bacterium. Lineage (GTDB taxonomy): Bacteria > Actinomycetota > Actinomycetes > Streptosporangiales > Streptosporangiaceae > Palsa-504. The sequence goes on from DAIOWL010000672.1 coordinate 1,333, forward strand.
TCGCACGAGCTGGTCGCCTACGCCCGGCTCGGCCCGGTGTCCAGGCAGGCCATCGAGCAGGCGTACTGGCACGCCAGCCGGCCCGCCGCCTTCGAGTACTGGGCGCACGCGGCCTGCGTGCTGCCGCTGGGGCAGTGGCCGTACTTCGCCTTCCGCCGCCGCGCGTTCCGGGCCAGGGGCGTGCGGTGGCACCAGGTCACGCCGGAGACCTGCGAGAAGGTGCTGGCCCGGCTGCACGCCGAGGGGCCGCTGACCGCGACCCAGCTGGGCGGGGCCAAGGCAGGCGGCCCCTGGTGGGACTGGTCCGACGTGAAGATCGCGGTGGAATGGCTGCTGGATACCGGCGAGGTCATCTGCGTCCGGCGGACCGGCTGGCGGCGCGTCTACGACCTGCCCGAGCGGGTGCTGCCCGACGAACTGCTCGGCGCCGAGCCCTCCGATGCCGAGTGCCTCGCCCACCTGGCCGGGGTGACCGCCCGGGCGCTCGGCGTGGTCGCCCAGGCGGACCTGACCGAGTATCACCGGCTCAACGTCACGTACGCCCCGCTGCTGGCCGACGCCGCGCTAGCGGCCGGGCTGACTCCGGTGGCGATCGAGGGCCCGTCGGGTGACTCCGGTTTCACGCCCGGCTGGGCCGATCCGGCCGCGCTGGCCGAGGAGTCGGCCGGGCGCCGCGGGCGCCACCGGGTCACGCTGCTCTCGCCGTTCGACTCGCTGATCTGGGACCGCAAGCGGACCCGGCAGATGTTCGGCTTCACGCACGCTATCGAGGCCTACGTGCCCAAGCCCAAGCGGGTGCACGGGTACTACGCCATGCCCCTGCTCGCCGGCGGCCGCCTGGCCGGCCGGGCCGATCCGGCCCGGGACGGCACGACCCTGGTCGCCCGGCAGGTATCCCTGGATCGCGCCAGCGCGGCCGAACCCATGGCCCAGGCCCTTCGGGAGGCGGCGTCCTGGGTCGGCTGCGACGACGTCCGCCTCGAGCGAGTCGAGCCCGCCCCGTGGGCGCCGCGCCTGGCGGCGGCCGTCGCTGAGCTGAGCTAGCTGAACTCGATCAGTTTCTGCCGCACGGCGATCATCACGGCTTCCATCCGGGAGTGGATCTGCAGCTTCTCCAGGATGTTCCTGACGTGGTTCTTCACCGTGTTCTCCGAGATGAACAGCTCCTTGGCGATGTCGCGGTTGTTCATGCCGCGGGCGACCAGCTTGAGCACCTCCATCTCACGGTCGGTGAGCTTGGGCGGGGCGACGTGCTGGGCCTCCTCTTCCTCGGTGTCGCGCTTGGCCAGCGTGGCGAACTCGGTGAGCAGCTTGCCCGCCATCGAGGGGTTGATCAGGGACTGGCCGCCGTGCACCGCGCGGACCGCCTCGGCCACCTCGTCCAGCGGGATGTCCTTCAGCAGGTAGCCGCTGGCGCCCGCCCGGATCGCCTCGAACAAGTCCTCTTCCTCGTCGCTGATCGTCAGGATCACGATCTTCGCGCTGGGCGCGACCTCCTTGGTGGCGCGGCACGCCTCGATGCCATTGCTCTTCGGCATCCGGATGTCCATGAGCACGACGTCGGGCAGCGATTCGCCGGCCACGGCCACCGCCTCGGTCCCGTCGCTCGCCTGCCCGACCAGGTCGATGTCGTCCTCCTCATCGAGGACCATCTCCAGGCCGCGCCGGAACAACGCGTGGTCATCCGCGATCAGCACCCGGATAGCATCCTGGCGCTTGGCGCTAGCCACCTCCCTATCCCCCTCCTCGGGCCTATCCCCCTCCTCGGGCCGCCGAGCAGCAGTCATCGACCTGTCGCTCATGGCGCTCAACTTCGTTGCCTCCCTTAGGGAACACTGCCCGCATCCGCCGCACCATACCGCCAGGCCGACCATGGCTGGTACGGACGTCTGTGATCAGACTCTTGCCGACCTCGGGCCGCGATGCAAGCCAGGCTCGGTGCGCGCCCGGCTTGCATCACGGCCTTGTCCCAGGGGAACCTGGACCAGGTGGCCGGGAATTACTCCTCTACCAGCCTGATCACCCCGTAGTCGTAGCCACGGCGGCGGTAGACGACGCTGAAGCGGTCACAATCGCGGTCATGGAACAGGTAGAAGTCGTGGCCGACGAGCTCCATCTGGAGCAGGGCCTGGTCGATGGTCATCGGGCTGGCCGCGTGCACCTTCTCCCGCAGGACCAGCGGGCCGTCGCCCTCCATCTGGATGGGGACCAGGCCGATCTCGGGTTCGGCCTGATCCGGGTCGGAGCGGCGGTCGGCGTCACCGGTCCGGGGCCGCGCGACCCCGGAGCCGTTCATGTCCGAGCCGGCCGCCGGGGGGTCCGCACCGGGACCCGGCGGAGCCTCCGGCATCGCGCCGGCCAGCACGCCCGGCGACCGGACCGAGACGGTGTCCTTGACCTTGCGCCGGTCGGCGACGCGGCGCAGGCGGGACTCGAGCTTGGCGAAGGCGAGATCGAGCGCGGTGTACCTGTCGTCCGCGGCCGCCTCGGCCCTGATCGCGGGACCACGGGACCGGACGGTCAGCTCGACCCGCTCACGGCGGTCAGACTGCCTCGGGTTGCGTTCTTCGGAGACCTCCACGTCGATCCGCACCGCCTTCTGATCAAGCTTCTCGAGCTTGGCTAGCTTGGCGGCGGCGTGCTGACGGAAACGTGCCGGGACGGTGATGTGACGTCCCCTGACTATGACTTCCATCTCGATCCCCCTTCCAGTCCGTTAGTGCCCAATTCATCCGAACTCGACCCGATTGGACACTGCCTGCGTGAGGTGGGCGGCACTCGCCCGGCCGACCTGGTCTTCGACCCCACATTCGCCTGCTGAGGGGTTCGCGGCCATCTCTGTGCCACTACTGCCCTTCTCCCTACCCGGGAGACTCGGTATCTCCCGTCGAGGCAGGACTTACTTCTAAGCCGCACCGTGATCAGTCGACGAGAAGTCGCCTTACGTGGGCCGTTTCGCCTGCGGCTGGCATCGGCTTGCCTGACGTGGCGCCCCAGTGGGGTACCACGCCGGGCGCAACCACGGGCCCGGGCGAGTGCCATGTCTGAACGCTAGCTCGCCAGAGCGTGAATGTCAGG
>DAIOWL010000673.1:0-4409 GCA_036758545.1 Streptosporangiaceae bacterium
CTCGGCGTTGAGGCGCAGGCTGGTCAGCGGGGTGCGCAGCTCGTGGCTGGCGTCGCTGACCAGCTGCCGCTGCGCGGACAGCGACCGCTGCAGCGCGCCGAGCATGGTGTTGAACGACGCGGCCAGCCGGCCGAGCTCGTCGTCCCGGTGCACCTCCACCCGGCGGCCCGGATCCCCGGTCGCCGACACGTCCTCGGCGACCGCTGCCAGCCGGCCGACGGGCGCCAGCCCGGCCCGCGCCACCGCCCAGCCGGCCAGTGCGGCCAGCCCGACCCCGATCACGCTGAGCAGAGCCAGCGTGGTGCCGACGCTGGTCACCTCCTGGTCCACGGTGGCGAGCGGCACGGCCAGCTGCACGGCCAGACCCGGCGCCAGCGGCGTGGTGTACACCATGGCACGGACCCCGTCCAGCTTGCTCACCGCGTAGTAGGGCCCGTGCCGGCCGGCCGCGACCTGTTTCGCGGCGGTATCCGCGACCAGCAGCCGGCCCTCGTTGGGCGGCGCCCAGACGGCACCCCGGGAGGTCACGACCTGTGCGTACGGGCTGGATACCCCGAACCGGTCGGAGTGCGGCGGGACCCATCCGGCCGGTATGTGCCCGTGGTAATGCTGGGCCACCCGGAACACCACGTCGCTTTGCTGCCGCAGCTGCTGCTGCACCTGATCCTGCAGGTCGGAGCGGAGCACCAGGAAGGCCACCGCGGTCACCGCCAGCGTGACCGCGGCGACCGCGCCCGCCGCGGCCAGGGTGAACCGGGTGCGCAACATCAGCGGGCGGAGCGGGCGGCGCGGACGCAGCCGGCCCAGCCGGCGGGTCACGGGGCGGTCCTGATCACGTAGCCCACGCCGCGCACGTTGTGCAGCAGCCGGGGACCGCCCCCGTCCTCGAGCTTGCGGCGCAGGAAGCCGACGAACACCTGCAGCGCGTTGGACGCGGGCGCCTCGCCGTAGCCCCACACCCTCTCCCGGATCACGTCGTAGCTGATCACCTGCTCGGCGTTGCGCAGCAGCAGCTCGAGCAGCCCGAACTCGGTTCTGGTCAGCTCGATCACCCGGTCGCCGCGGGTCAGCCTGCGGGCGGTGACGTCGAGGGTCAGGTCGGCGTACCCGAGCACGTCCCGGCCGATCCGGCTGCGCCGGAGCAGGGCCTGGACCCGGGCCAGCAGCTCGCGCAGGGCAAACGGCTTGACCAGGTAGTCATCGGCCCCGGCGGCGAGCCCGGCCACCCGGTCGTCCACCGCGTCCCGGGCGGTGAGCACCAGGATGGGGGTGGCGTCTCCGCGGGCACGGAGCCTGCGGCACGCGTCGAACCCGTCGACCATGGGCATCAGCACGTCCAGGACGATCAGGTCCACCGGTGCGCGGGCCAGCGCGTCGAGCGCGTCCGCGCCATGGACCGCGGTGGTCACCACGTATCCGGCGCAGCGCAGCGCACGCTCAAGCGAAGCCCGGACATCCGGGTCGTCGTCCACGACCAGGAGCCGCTCGCCGCGCAGCGCGGGGGCAATGTCTTGCCCGGCACGTTCGGCCTTCATTCCTGTTACCGAATCAAATCAGGCTGAGAAGATGCTGGAAGCTTGCCACACACGCCTGTAATTTAACTGGTCTTTCACAAAGAGCCGGCACTCTTGCCGGTCATGATCCAGAGCACGCAGGTCCTCTGGCTCGTCCGGCATGGCGAGAGCACGTGGAATACCCTCGGCCTCGCGCAGGGGCACTGCGATCAGGCCCGGCTGACCCGGCTGGGCCAGCGCCAGGCCTGGGCCGTCGCGGCTCAGCTGCGGGACCGGCCGGTCGCCGAGCTGTACGCCAGCGACCTGCGCCGTGCCCTGGAGACCGCCGCACCGCTGGCCGAGGTGACCGGGCTGTCCGTGCACCGTGACACCAGGCTGCGCGAGCGGTGCCTGGGCGTGCTGGAGGGCGCCGCCACCACGGCCATCGGCCCGGCGGCCAACGGGCTGTGCGGGGACCAGGTGGTCGAGCCCGACGCGCGGCCCGAGGGCGGGGAGTCCCTGCGAGAGTTCTATCGGCGTGTCGCCGGTTTCGCCGACGAACTCGCGTCCCGGTGTCGCACGATGGATACCGAACGGGCCAAGGAGATCGCCGTCGTCGCGCACGGCGGCACGCTCCGGGTGCTGAACGCCTACCTGCGCGGCATCCCGGTCGAGCGGATGCGGTGGGAGCCGCTCAGCAACGGGTGCATCCTGCGGTCGCCTGCGGACTGGCCGCACCGCGTTGCTAGCCCAGATCCAGATGTTCCCGATCCAGATGTTCCCGATCCCGATGAGAAGGAGTAACGATGCATCCGACCGCTTTGCGTTTGCCGTCGCGGGCCGCCAAGCCGCGCCGGAACGGCCTGACGATGGTCATTGACGGCGGGATCGGTGTGGCGCACTTCGCCGACCTCGTCTCGTCGGCCGCTGAGTACATCGACTTCGTCAAGTTCGGCTGGGGAACGGCGGTGGTGACCGCCGGGCTGCAGGCGAAGATCGACGTGCTGGCCGCGAACGAGATCGGGTTTTACTTCGGCGGGACGCTGTTTGAGAAGTACGTGCTGCAGGGCCGGTTCGACGACTACCGAAAGTTCTGCGACGCCTGGTCCTGCCGGCACATCGAGGTCTCCAACGGGACGATCACGCTGTCCAACTCGGAGAAGGCGAGCTATATCCGCAAGCTGACCGACGACTTCACCGTGATCTCCGAGGTGGGCTACAAGGACCCGGGCCGGTCCGAGCAGCTGCCGCCGAGGATCTGGGCCGAGTACATCGCCGAGGACCTCGCCGCCGGGGCGTCCCTGGTCACGCTGGAGGCCAGGGAGAGCGGCCGGTCCGGGATCTGCCGGCCGGACGGCGCGCTGCGGTTCGGGCTGGTCGAGGACGTGCTCGCCTCCGGGCTGAGCCAGGACAGCCTGCTGTTCGAGGCCCCGTCCACCACGCTGCAGGCGTACTTCGTCACCAGGCTCGGTCCGGACGTGAACCTCGGGAACGTCTCGGCGCCTGGCGTTATCGGACTGGAAACCCTCCGGCTGGGGCTCCGCGCCGATACGCTGGCAGCTTTCGAGTAGGGGACATCGATGCGAACCACCCATGACGTGTTCCATTTGGCCATCCCGGTCCACGACCTGGACGCCGCCCAGAACTTCTACGTGGGCATGCTCGGCTGCAAGCTGGCCCGGCGCTACCCGGACCGGATCACCGTGGACTTCTTCGGCGACCAGCTGGTCTGCCATCTCACCGAGGGGATGAGCGCGGAGAGGCCGGCCAGCCTGTACCCGCGGCACTTCGGCGTCACGTTCCGCGACGAGGCCGACTTCGAGGCCCTGCACGCGTGCGCGGTTCTCCGCAAGATCGCGTTCTACCAGGAGGTCTCCACCCGGTTCGAGGGCCTGGTGGAGGAGCACCACACGTTCGTGCTGCTCGACCCGTCGGGGAACCTGCTGGAGTTCAAGCATTACCGTGATCCGCGGATGATGTACTGATGGCCGGCCGGCGGCGGCTCGACCAGGTCGACGCCATGCGGCCGCTCAAGCAGGTCGGCGTCGTCAGCACGCACACGATCATCACGTTCGCGCCCGCCGGGGCGGCCGTGCTCTCCAACGCCGCGCTGCTCCTGCTGCACGTGTCGCGCGAGGTGTTCTTCTTCATTTCCGCGTGCATGCTGACGTACGCCTACGCTGGGCTGAAGCGGGACGGATGGCGCACGTTCTACTGGCGCCGCTTCGTAACGGTCGGAGTCCCCTACCTGTGCTGGAACCTCATCTACTTCCTGTGGTTCCCGTACGTGCTGCACAGCGCGAGCTACACCGCGACCCCGTCCATGGCGGCGGCGCACTTCGGCCACCTGCTCGAGGTCGGCTACAACCAGCTGTACTTCCTGATCGTGATCATGGAGTTCTACCTGCTGTTCCCGCTGGTCCTCGCGCTGCTGCGGCGGACGAAGGGGCACCACGGCCTGGTCCTCGCAGCCGCGGTGGCGGCGCAGTTCGCGATGTCGATCGCCATGCACTGGAAGCTGCTCCCCTACGTGGTGGTCGCGTACGGACAGGAGAACGCCGCGTGCTACGTCCTCTACCTGCTCGGCGGCGCCATCGTCGCCTTCCACCTGAGCGACGTGCACGACTGGGTGGTCCGGAACGCGCCCCTGGTCATCTACCTGACGGTGGCCTCGGCCATCTTCGCCGAAGCCGTGTACTACCTGTCCAGGGAGGGGTTCACCCACATCCTCGGCTACGGCAGCGACCCGTTCCAGCCCAGCGTGATCCCGTTCAACGTGTGCGTGATCGCCCTCGGGTACCTGGCCGGGATGTACCTGGTGCGGCCCTGGCGGTCCCGGCGGACCCGGACCGCGGTGCGCATCGGCTCGGACAACGCGTACGGCATCTACCTGGCGCAGATGATCTTCATCACCTC
>DAIOWL010000674.1:0-3105 GCA_036758545.1 Streptosporangiaceae bacterium
ACACGGCCCAGTGACGGCGGAGCAGCGATGAGCCACTACAAGAGCAACCTGCGGGACATCCAGTTCAACCTGTTCGAGGTGCTGCGGCGCCAGGACCTGCTCGGCCAGCCGCCGTACGACGAACTCGACGAGGAGACCGTCCGCGGCATCCTCGGCGAGCTGGAGCGGATGGCGACCGGCCCGCTGGCCGAGTCCTTTGCCGACGCCGACCGGAACCCGCCGGTGTTCGACCCGGCCACGCACTCGGTGCGGATTCCCGAGTCGCTGCGCACGTCCTACCGCGCCTTCATGGACGCCGAGTGGTACCGGCTCTCGCTGCCCGCCGAACTGGGCGGCACCGGGGCGCCGAGGTCGCTGAACTGGGCCATGGCCGAGCTGATCCTCGGCTCCAACCCGGCGATCTGGATGTACGCCAGCGGCCACACCATGGCCCGGGTGCTGTGGGACCTCGGCACGCCCGAGCAGAAGCGGTTCGCCGAGCAGGCCATCGAGCGCGAGTGGGGCGCCACCATGGTGCTGACCGAGCCCGACGCGGGCTCCGACGTCGGCGCGGGCCGGACCCGGGCGATCGAGCAGCAGGACGGGACCTGGCACATCGAGGGGGTCAAGCGCTTCATCACCAGCGCCGAGCACGACCTGGCGGACAACATCTTCCACCTCGTGCTGGCCCGGCCGGAAGGCGCCGGACCCGGCACCAAGGGCCTGTCGATGTTCCTGGTTCCCAAGTTCATGGTCAACGAGGACGGGTCCCTCGGCGAGCGCAACGGCGTCTACATCACCAACGTCGAGCACAAGATGGGCCTCAAGGCCTCGACCACCTGCGAGGTCACCTTCGGCGCCGATCGGCCCGCGGTGGGCACCCTGGTCGGCGGCGTGCACGACGGCATCAGGCAGATGTTCATGGTCATCGAGGACGCCCGGATGATGGTCGGCACCAAGGCCATCGCCACCTTGTCCACCGGCTACCTGAACGCGCTGGACTTCGCCAGGAACCGGGTCCAGGGCGCGGACCTCACCCAGATGACGGACAAGACTGCGCCGCGGGTGACGATCATCCACCACCCCGACGTGCGCCGGATGCTGATGCTGCAGAAGGCGTACGCCGAGGGCATGCGGGCGCTGGTGCTGTACACGGCCTCGATCCAGGACGCCATCCAGCTCGCCGCGGCGCAGGGGCGGAGCGACGAGGTCGCCGCGGGCCTGAACGACCTGCTGCTGCCGGTGGTCAAGGGGGTCGGCTCCGAACGGTCCTACGAGATGCTGACCCTGGCCCTGCAGACGCTGGGCGGCTCCGGGTTCCTCCAGGACTACCCGGTCGAGCAGTACATCAGGGACGCGAAGATCGACAGCCTGTACGAGGGGACGACCGGGATCCAGAGCCTGGACCTGTTCTTCCGCAAGATCGTCCGGGACAACGGCCAGGCGCTCGGGGCGCTGCTCGGCCGGATCAGGGACTTCGCCGCCGCCGAGGGCGGCAACGGCAGGCTCAAGGCCGAACGGGCCGCGCTGGCCGAAGCGGCCGGGCACGTCGAGGCTATGGCGGGTGTCATGGCCGGCTTCCTGATGGGTTCGGCGGACCAGCCGGAACAGGTCTACAAGGTGGGCCTGAACACCACCCGGCTGCTGATGGCGCTCGGTGACCTGGTCATCGGCTGGCTGCTGCTGACCCACGCGGACATCGCCCTGCACAAGCTGGACGAGATCGGCGCCGAGCATCCTGACCGGGACTTCTATGCGGGCAAGCTGAGCGCCGGCCGGTTCTTCGCCGCCACCGTCCTGCCCCGGCTGGCCGTCGAGCGCACGATCGCCGAGGAGACCACGCTGGACCTGATGGACCTGCCCGAGGGCGCCTTCTAGGTCAGAGCTCAGACCTCGTACTGGACCGCGCCGCGAGCGCCGACGATCGGCTGGATGAAGGTCTCCACGATCTTCTGGTGTTCCGCGTTCTCCCGGTAGGCCAGGTAGCCGGCGAGGTCGTCGAAGTCGGCCACGACGGCGAAGTCGAAGTTAAGCTCGCCGGCCAGGCCGAGATCCTCGCCGATGTGGTAGGCGCGAACCTGCGGGATCAGCGAGGGCAGCCGCCCGAGCTCCTCCTTGACGCGCTCCTTCTGCTCCCGCGTCGCCTCCGGAGTCCACCGGAACATCACCATATGCCTGATCATGGGGCTGACGTTATCGCGTCAGCCCCATGCGTTTCAGCTCCAGGCCAGGATTCGCAGCGGGTCGGTGAGCATCGAGCCGATGTCGCGCAGCACGGCCGAGCCGAGCTCCCCGTCCACGATGCGGTGGTCGAAGGACAGCGACAAGGTACACGTCTTGCGCACCGCGAGCTCCCCGTCGACCACCCAGGGCGTGTCCTTGACCTGGCCGAACGCGAGGATGGCCGTCTCGCCGGGGGTGAGGATCGGGGTGCCGGCGTCGACCCCGAACACCCCGACGTTGGTGATCGTGATCGTGCCGCCCGCCAGGTCGGCCGGGGTGGCCTTGCCGGCCCGGCCGGTCTCGGTCAGCACCTGCAGGGCGCGGGCCAGTTCCGGCAGGGTCAGCGCGTCCGCGTGCTTGACGTTGGGCACGATGAGGCCGCGCTCGGCCGCCACCGCGATGCCGAGGTTCACGTAGTGCTTCACCACGATTTCCTCGGCGGCGGCGTCCCAGGACGAGTTGACGAGCGGGTGCCTGGCCACCGCGACGAGCAGCGCCCGGGCCACGAACAGCAGCGGCGAGACCCGCAGCTCGGCGAACTCGGGCAGCTCCCTGACCCGGCGCACCGCCGCCATCGTCTCGGTCACGTCGACCTGAAGGAACTCGGTGACGTGCGGCGCGGTGAACGCGCTCGCCACCATGGCCGCGGCCATGTGCTTGCGCACGCCGCGGACGGCAATCCGCTCCTCGCCGCCGGGCACCGTAGCCGAGGTGGCCGTCCGGGACCCGTTCCCCGATTGTGCCGAACGTACCGGGGTGCCCGTCTCCGCTGCCCGCTGCACGTCGTCCCGGGTGATCGAGCCGTCCGGACCGCTTCCCGCCAGCGCGGCCAGGCTGATGCCGAGGTCCTTGGCCAGCTTGCGCACCGGCGGCTTCGCCAGTGCTGGCTTGGACTGGGCTGGC
>DAIOWL010000674.1:3205-4402 GCA_036758545.1 Streptosporangiaceae bacterium
GCTGGCTTGGACTGGGCTGGCCTGGACTGGGCTGGCTTGGACTGGCTACGGGCCGCCGGCTCGGCGGGTACCTCCGGCGGTTCGACCGGTTCCTCCGGCGCGGTGGGAACCTCGGCGGTTTCCGGGCGCCCGGCCGCGGTCCTGCGTGCGCGCCGGGTGGTCGACGAGGCCTTGACCCCGTAGCCCACCAGGACAGAATGCGCGCCCGATTCTTCGGCCGGGGCGTCGTCCTCGGACGTGCTCGCGGCGGGCGCGGTGGCGGATACCGGGGCCCGTTCGGCCGTGTCGGATGTCCCCACCTCTACCGCGATGATCGGGACACCGACCTCGACGGTCTGGCCCTCCTCGGCCAGCAGCCGGGCTACCGTGCCGTCCCACGGGCAGGGCAGCTCGACCACCGCCTTGGCCGTCTCGATCTCCACGATGATCTGGCCGTCCTCGACCAGGTCGCCCGGCTTGACGTGCCAGGCGACGATGTCGGCCTCGGTCAGGCCCTCGCCGACGTCGGGAAGCTTGAACTCCTTGACCATCCGTCCCGCCTCCTCAGTAGCCGAACGTGCGGTCGACGGCGTCCAGGATCCGGTCCAGGTCGGGCAGGTAGTGCTCTTCGAGCCGGGACGGCGGGTACGGGGTGGCGAAGCCGCCGACCCGCAGCACCGGCGCCTCGAGGTGGTAGAAGCACCGCTCGGTGACCCGGGCGGCGATCTCGGCACCGAGCCCGGCGAACACCGGCGCCTCGTGCGCGACCACGCAGCGGCCGGTCTTGCGCACCGAGGCGGTGACCGTCTCCAGATCGAGCGGGGACAGCGAGCGCAGGTCGATGACCTCGACGCTGCGCCCGTCCTCGCGCGCCGCGGCCGCGGACTCCAGGCAGGTGCGGACCAGCGGGCCGTAGCAGAGCAGGGTCACGTCGTCGCCCTCGAGGGTGACCCGGGCCCGGTCGAACGGCAGCGCGCCGTCCACCCCGGCCGCGGTGTCGACCTCGGCCTTGTCCCAGTAGCGTCGCTTCGGCTCGAAGAAGATCACCGGGTCGTCCGAGTCGACCGACTGCTGGATCATCGTGAACGCGTCGGCCGCGTCCGAGCAGGCGACCACGCGCAGGCCGGCCGTGTGCGCGAACAGCACCTCGGGAGACTCGCTGTGGTGCTCGACCGCGCCGATGCCGCCGCCGCACGGGATGCGGATCACTACCGGCAG
>DAIOWL010000675.1:0-4401 GCA_036758545.1 Streptosporangiaceae bacterium
CTGGTATCCGCCGCCCCCGGTGAGCAGCCACTTGCCGCCGGCCACCTCGTGCGCCAGGTCGTGCACCATGAGCTGGGCGCGCCGCTGGCCGTCCACGCTGAGCTCGAGGTTGGCCAGCGGGTCGAGCCGGTGGCTGTCGCAGCCGTGCTGGCTGACCAGCACCTCGGGCTTGAACGCCCGCAGCAGCGGCGGCACCACCGCGTCGAACGCCCGCAGCCAGCCCGCGTCGCCGGTGAACGCGGGCAGCGCCACGTTGACGGCGTAGCCGCGGCCCTGGCCCGAACCGATCTCCGACGCCAGCCCCGTCCCGGGGAACAGCGTGGCCGGGTGCTCGTGCAGGCTGATCGTCAGCACCCGGGGATCGTCGTAGAAGGCCGCCTGCACCCCGTCGCCGTGGTGCACGTCGACGTCCACGTAGGCGATCCGCTCCGCGCCCTGGGCCAGCATCCACGTGATCGCGATGGCCGGGTCGTTGTAGACGCAGAACCCGCTGGCCGACCGGCGCATGGCGTGGTGCAGGCCGCCGGCGATGTTCACCGCGTGCGGCGTCTCGCCGTGCCAGACCGCCCGGGCCGCGGCCAGCGTGGCCCCGGCCACCAGCGCGGACGCCTCGTGCATGCCCGCGAAGACCGGATTGTCCGGGGTGCCGAGCCCGTACCGGCCGTTGGGCAGGCCGTCCTGGCCGGCCTGGCGCACCGCGTCGATGTACGCAGCGTCGTGCACCAGCTCGAGCTCGGCCATCTCCGCGGGTACCGGGGTCGTCATCGTCACGTCCGGCCGGTCCAGCAGGCCGAACTCGCGGGCCAGCGCGATGGTCAGCTCGACCCGCACCGGGGCCAGCGGATGACCCGGGCCGAAGTCGTACCCGGTCAGGCGCTCGTCCCAGGCCAGCGTGAGCGAGCCGCTCACTAATCCGCCCCGAGTTCCCGGCCGCGGTCGCGGGCGGCCTCGATCGCCGCCAGGAACGCGGCCCGCACCCCGTGCTTCTCCAGCTCCCTGATGGCCGAGATCGTGGTCCCCCCGGGCGAGGTGACGGCCTCGCGCAGGATCACCGGGTGCTCGCCGGACTCGCGGAGCATGGTGGCCGCGCCGTAGACCGCCTGGATGACCATCTCCAGCGCGGCGCCGCGCGCCATCCCGAGCAGGATGCCGGCGTCCACCATGGACTCGACCAGGTAGTACACGTAGGCCGGGCCGCTGCCGGACAGCGCGGTCGCGGCGTCCTGCTGCGATTCGGGGATGCGCAGCACCTTGCCGACCGGGCTCAGCAGTTCCTCGGCCCGGCGCAGGTGCTCCTCGCCGGCGTGGGCCCCGGCGGAGATCACGCTCATCGCCTCGTCGACCAGCACCGGCGTGTTGGACATGACCCGGACGACGGGCAGCTGGCCGGGCAGCCGCCGGGAGATGAACGCCGTGGTGATCCCGGCCGCGACCGAGATCACCAGGGTCCCCGCGGGCACCACCGGCGCGATCTCGTCCAGCAGCCTGCCCATGTCCTGCGGCTTGACCGCCAGGACCAGGGTGTCCGCCATCTTCGCGGCGGCCGCGGCGTCGGTGACGTGCACCCCGTAGCGCTCGTGCAGCTCGGCCGCCCGGTCCTCGCGGCGGACCGCGGCCATCACCGCGGACGGCGGGCGCCCCGCCCGCAGCAGGCCGGAGAGCAGGGCCTCGCCCATCTTGCCCGTGCCCAGGATCGCGATCACGAGTTCCGCCCCAGCGAGCGCAGGAAGAAGCCGAGGTTCTGCGGTCGTTCGGCCAGCCGCCGTACCAGGTACGCGTACCAGTCGCCGCCGTAGGGAACGTACACCCGCATGCGGGCGCCGGTGCTGGCCAGCCGCCGCTGCTCGGCCGGCCGGATGCCGTAGAGCATCTGGTACTCGAAGCTGTCCGGGGCGCGCCCGGTCAGCAGGGCCAGCGACGTGGTGATCTCGATCAGCCGCGGGTCGTGCGTGGCCAGCATGGGGTAGCCGGAGCCGTTCATCAGCGCCCGCAGGCAGCGCGCGTAGGACGAGTCGATCTCGCGGCGGGAGGTGAAGGCGACGCTCTCCGGCTCGCTGTAGGCGCCCTTGCACAGCCGGACCCGGGTCCCGTAGCCGGCCAGCGCGCGGCAGTCGGCCTCGCTGCGCCGCAGGCACGCCTGGATCACGCAGCCGAGGTCGCCGTACTCGGCGCGGAGCTGGCCGGCGATCCGCAGGGTCGGCTCGATCGCGGCGAACTCCTCGGCGTCCAGCGTCACCGTGGTCCCCGCCTCGTGCGCGGCCGCGCAGATCCGGCTGATGTTCTCCCTGGCGGTCCTGGTGCCGAGGAACAGCCCGACCGCGGTCGGCTTGACCGAGATCTCCGCGGCGCCGCCCTGGGTCAGCCCGTCGGCGCCGAGCTTGCCGGCCAGCTGGATGTACTCGTCGGTGACGGCCGCGGCCTGCGCCGGGTCCTTGGTGTCCTCGCCTAGGTAGTCCAGGGTGACCAGCAGTCCCGCGGACCGCAGCGTCCGGGTCACCCGCACCGCGTCGTCGGCGGTCTCGCCCGCCACGTACCGTTCCACGATGGCGCGCGTCTGCGGCGCGGTCGTGATGAGCTGGCGCAGCCGGGTACTGGCTGACGCCGCGAGCAGGGCCCTGCGCAGCACGGGCTGACCTCCGGTCCTCGTGGGTGGTTTACATGAGCTGGCGGCGGCGCAGCGTCACCTTCACGTTCGCGCCCGCGTCCGGCGGCACGATGACCTCCTGCGCCGCGGGGACGCCGCCGGCCAGCAGCGTCGCCTCTACCGGCACCGTCCGCTTGACCAGGGCCAGCGCGATCGGGCCGAGCTCGTAGTGCCGCGCGGCCGACCCGGTGAACCCGATTGTGGCCCCCTGGTCATCACCGGCTAGCTCGACCGGGTCGCCGTGGCCGGGCAGCCGGTCCTCGCTGCCGTCCAGGCTCAGGAAGACCAGCCGCCGCGGCGGGTGGCCGAGGTTGTGCACTCGCGCGACCGTCTCCTGCCCGCGGTAGCAGCCCTTGTCCAGGCGCACGGCGGCGTCGATCCAGCCGACCTCGTGCGGGATGGTCCGGTGGTCGGTGTCCAGGCCGAGCCGGGGGACGTGCGCGGCGATCCTGAGCGCCTCGAACGCCCACATGCCCGCCACCGCGGCGCCGCGCCCTGCTAGCTCTCCGGCCGCGTCCGCCAGCCGGTCCCGCGCCACGATCAGGTCAATGGTGCCGAACGGGCCCGGGTTCACGCTCGCCCGCACGCCGTCGAGCCCCGCGGCGATGTCGCCGGCCGAAGGCCCGAGCACGGTGAGCACGGCGTGGTCGCCGCTGACGTCGGCCACCTCGACCCGCAGCATGAACCGCATGGACTCGAGGAACTCCACCAGCGCCCCGGCCGTGCCCGGCTCGGTGTGCGCCCACAGGTGCGTGCCGTCGTCGGTCAGCGTGAGGTGGTGTTCGACGTGCCCGTTCGGGCTGAGGACGAGCGCCTGCGCGCTCGCTCCGGGCGCCAGCCCGTCCAGCGCCTGCGTGGTCAGGCTGTGCAGCCAGCTCAGGCGGTCCGGCCCGGTGATCCGGACGACGCCGCGGTTGGACCGGTCGACGACGCCCGCCGACTCCTCGGTCGCGCGCTGCTCGCGCAGCGGGTCGCCGTAGTGCGCGGCCACGCCCTCGTCCGGCCAGCCGGCCCCGACAGCACCCGGCCAGGCCAGGAGCGGGCTCGCGTGCGGATCAGGCATCGGCGGCCGTCCGGCAGTCGGCGCAGCGGCCGAAGACGGTGAGATGGCCCACGTCGGTCTCGAATCCGTGGCGTTCCTCCAGCGTGGTGATCAGCGGCCGGATCGCGTCCGGCCCGATCTCGGTGACCCGGCCGCAGTCCCCGCAGACCAGGTGCACATGGTCGGCGTGGCTGGCCAGGTGGTAGATCGGCGCGCCGTGCCCGAGGTGAGTGTGGGTGACCATGCCGACCTGCTCGAGCAGCTCGAGCGTGCGGTAGATGGTCGAGATGTTGACCCCGCGCGCGGTCTGCTGGACCTGGGCGCCGATCTCCTCCGGGGTGGCGTGATCGAGCCGTGCCACCGCCTCCAGGACGAGCTGGCGCTGCGGCGTCACCCGGTAGCCCCGGGCCCGCAGCTGCTCGTCCCACCCGCGCACGGTGGCGCTCGGGGAGGGTACCTCCCGGTCCATGGGCTCATACTAGTTCGGCTGGTGTGATCGGGTGCACGCCGAAATCCTCTTGCCTGCCCGCCCGCCGCGCGGATAACGTGCGAGGTAAGCGGGAAAGGAGGTGGTCCGAAAGCATGCATGATCAACGGACTCGTGAGGTGGCTGCCAGCTAGCCGCCTACCCGCCGGCATGACGTCCTGTGGGGCGGCGGCCGGCTAAAACCTGGCAGACACCGAGTCCCCGGGCTGGCCGACCTTGTCCAGTCGG
>DAIOWL010000676.1:0-4399 GCA_036758545.1 Streptosporangiaceae bacterium
ATCCCGCAGGTGAGCCCGGCGAACACGTACGTCGGCCTGACGACCAACCTGCCGGGCAGCGCTCCCGGCGAGCCGCAGAAGTACTACCCGTCCGGAAACCGTACCTACCTGCGGATCGTGCCAATCGACTCGATCCAGGCCGCCGCCGACCTGATGGCGATGAAGGACGCGGGCTGCACCAAGGTCGCCGTCGCCAACGACAAGGAGGCGTACGGACAGGGCCTGGCCACCCTGCTCGGGCTGGAGAAGGGCTTCTACGGAGTCAACATCGTGGGCGACACCGGGATCGACCCGACCTCGCCCAACTTCCGGTCCTACGCGTCGACGATCAAGGGCCAGGGAGCCGATTGCTTCTTCTTCGCCGGCATCGTCTCCAACGGCGCCGTCCAGATCACCAAGGACGTCCACTCGGCCCTCCCCACCGCCAAGGTGTTCGGCGGCGACGGGGTGTGCACGGACTCCTACACCAGCGCCACTAAGGGCGGCGTCCCGGCCTCGCTCTACCCGCTGACCCAGTGCACGGTCGCGACCCAGAACCTGGAAGCGTACCCGGGCGGTAAGGACTTCCTGGCCGCATACAAGGCCAAGTACGGCGTGGCCGACCCCGACCCGTACGCGATCTACGGCTACGAGGCGATGAAGCTCGGGCTCGACACGGTCAAGAGCCTCGGCGCCAAGGGCAACGACAAGTCCGCCGTGCTGAAGGCCCTGTTCGCGATCAAGGATCGTCAGTCGGTGCTCGGTACCTACGGGTTCAACTCCAACGGCGACACGACGCTGAAGTCCTACGGCCTGTACAAGGTCGGGTCCGACGGCGAGCCTGTCTTCGTCAAGACGCTCACGCCGACGAAGACCGTCAGCTAGGCAACAATGGTGGTGGGAGGCGGACTGCCTCCCACCACCCCTATCAGGTGCGGACCCGCTCAGGCGTGCATCCGCACACCGTCCGACACGCCGTACGGAGCCATGGAAACCACGACAGTTCCGCCGAGCGCGCCCCCCGCGGCGCGGGCACGACCGCTGGCGGCGGTCCGCCGCTTCACAGGCCGCTGGGGGCTGATCGCGGCGCTCGCCGCGCTGCCGGTCTACTACGGAATCCACGATCTGACGGCCGGCTACCAGGCCGGTTTCGTAGCAGGCCACGCGGTGATCCGCCACGATCTGTCGAACCTGGGTTTCAACTTCGCCGTGGGCCTGTCCAACGGCGCGATCTGGGCACTGATCGCGATCGGGTACACGCTCGTCTACGGGATCATCGAGCTGATCAACTTCGCCCACGGCGACGTGTTCATGATCGGCTCCTTCACCGCCGTCGGCCTGTGGGCCGTGCTCGGGCTCGGGCTCACCACCAGTGCCCTGGGGCTGGTCGGCGGCCTGCTCGTAACGCTGGTCGTCGCGATGCTCGTGACGGGGTCGCTGAACGTCCTGATCGAGCGGGTCGCCTACCGGCCGCTGCGCAACGCGCCCAAGCTAGCACCGCTGATCACGGCGGTCGGCTTCTCGTTCATCCTGCAGAACGTCGGGCTGCTCTGGCGCGGGGGTTCGCCGCAGAGCGTGCCCGACCTCATCAACGTGCAGCAGACGGTGTTCACCATCGCCGGGGTTCCCATTCAGCGCGGTTACATCCTGGCGTTCGCGGTGATGATCCCGCTCGTGTTCGCGCTGGGCTGGTTCATCAACAGCACCCACGCGGGCCGGGCGATGCGGGCCACCGCCCAGGACCCCGAGGCCGCCCGCCTGATGGGCATCAACGTCAACGCCACGATCTCGCTGACCTTCCTGCTCGGCGGCATGCTGGCCGGCGCGGCGGGCCTGGTGTACGCGCTCTACCAGACGAACGTCTGGTTCTTCCAGGGCTTCAAGGCCGGCCTGATCGCGTTCACGGCCGCGGTGATGGGCGGTATCGGCAACGTCCGCGGCGCGGTACTCGGCGGGCTCATCATCGGCGTCATCCAGGCGCTGGCCGATTCGCGGCTGGGCCCGCAGTGGACCGAGGCGGTCGTGTTCGGCTACCTGATCGCGATCATGGTCCTGCGCCCGCGCGGGCTGCTCGGCGAGGAGACGAGGGAGGCCGGATGAGCGGGTTGCGGGAGCGGCTGCTGAAGTGGCCGGAGGCCGCATCGAGGCGACTCCCGGTACGAGGGAGCCGGGCGCTGGCGGGTTTTTTCATCGTGATCGGGATCGTCCTGCCGTTCTTCTTCCAGCAGACGAGCGGCTTCCTGAACGCGACGATTATCGCGATCGCCTACGCGGTGATGTCGCTAGGCCTGAATGTCGTGGTGGGATTCGCCGGGCTGCTCGACCTCGGGTACGTCGCGTTCTACGCGCTCGGCGCGTACTCGCTGGGGTGGTTCGCTTCCGGGTTCTTCTTCAAGGCGAAGGTCCACGTGCTCGTCTCCCCAGTGGCGAGCACGCTGCCCGGCATTCACCTCAACTTCATCCTGGTACTGATCGGCGCCGCGCTCATCTGTGCCGCGGCCGGCGTGGTGATCGGCCTGCCGACGCTGCGCCTGCGCGGCGACTACATCGCGATCGTCACGCTGGCGTTCGGGGAGATCATCGGCACGCTCGCGGTCAACGGCCAGAGCATCCACGTCGGCGGCGGCATGACGCTGACCGCCGGCAATCTCGGCATCAGCGCCGTCGACCAGCCGTACTTCCCGGGCATCAGGTTCAACCTGCTGGACCTCAGGCCCTGGTACTGGCTGATCCTCGGAATCCTGCTGGTCGTCCTGTTCATCAACCTGCGCCTGCGCGACTCACGGCTCGGCCGCGCCTGGGTCGCGTTGCGCGAGGACGAGGTCGCGGCGGTGTCGATGGGAATCCCGGCCGTCAGGACGAAACTGCTCGCCTACTCGATCGGCGCCGCGTTCGGCGGCATGTCGGGCGCGTTCTTCGGCACCTACTTCACCGTGGTCAACGCGGCACAGTTCCAGTTCGGGTTCTCGATCTTCATCCTGGCGATGGTCATCATCGGCGGGCTCGGCTCGATCTGGGGAGCGGTCGTCGGCGGCCTGGCCCTCGGCTACATCAACAACTACCTGATTCCCGACGTGCTGAACAACCTGCCCAGTAAGTTCGGGCTGCACTTCCAGCTGACCCAGGTGGAATTCGGGATCTTCGGGTTCCTGCTGGTGATGATGATGCTATTGCGGCCGCAGGGCCTGATCCCGGAACGGCGACGCCAGCTTGAGCTCACGGCCGAGATCGCGGCCGAGGACGCCCAGCTCGCGGAGGCGCCGGGCGGCGCCGGGAGCACGACGTGAGCGCGGCCGAGGCGTCCGCTCCGCCCGCGACCACGGTCCTGCGCGCGGAGCACGTCACCAAGGAGTTCGGCGGGCTGGTTGCCGTCGCGGACGTCTCGTTCGACGTCCCGCAGTACTCGATCATCTCGCTGATCGGGCCGAACGGCGCGGGTAAGACGACCTTGTTCAACATGCTGACCGGGCTGTACCGGCCGACCCAGGGAAGGATTCTCCTCGGCGACCGCAACATCACCCGGTCCCGGCCTGACGTGATCACCGGGCACGGTGTCGCGCGTACCTTCCAGAACATCCGCCTGTTCGGCGCCATGACGGCCGTCGAGAACGTGATGATCGGGCATCACGCCCGGATGCGGGCGGGAGTGTTCGGGTCTATCGTCCGCCCAACCTGGGTTCGCCGCGAGGAGCGGGAAACGCGGGAACGAGCCCGCGAGCTGCTCGCGTACGTCGGGCTGCCGGAGACGGTATTCGACCGGCTCTCATCGCAGCTGTCGTACGGAGACCAGCGGCGGGTAGAGCTCGCGCGGGCGCTGGCGGCTGAGCCGAGCGTGCTCCTGCTCGACGAGCCGACCGCCGGCATGAACCCGCGCGAATCGGCGGCGCTGACCGCGTTCATGCGCAAGCTGCGCGACGATCTGAAGCTGACCATCCTGCTGATCGAGCACGACATGAAGGTGGTGATGGGGGTCTCTGAGCGCGTCACGGTGCTCGACCACGGCAGGAAGATCGCCGAGGGGAAGCCGGCCGAGGTCCGGACGGACCCGCGGGTGATCGAGGCCTATCTCGGAAAGCAGGATTGATGACGCTGCTCGAGGTCACCAACCTCCGTACCCGCTACGGCGCGATCGAGGCGCTGAAAGGCATATCGCTGACGGTGGAAGAGGGCGAGGTGGTTACGCTGATCGGTTCTAACGGGGCCGGGAAGACGACCACCCTGCGCTCGATATCGGGCCTCACTCCGGCCAGCGCGGGGAAGATCGTGTTCGCCGGGGAGGAGATCACGCACGTGCCGGCGCACGAGATCGTCAGCCATGGAATCGCCCTGGCGCCAGAGGGCCGCCACTGCTTCGCCCGGATGACAGTGCGCGAGAACCTGGACCTGGGCGCCCACCGGCGGCGCGGCCCGGAGATCGCCG
>DAIOWL010000677.1:0-4398 GCA_036758545.1 Streptosporangiaceae bacterium
ATGACGCCGGAGTCAAGCTGAGGCATCTGTCCCAGGTCCGGTACGCCACCTGCACCAGCCCCGTCTGCCGCCGCCCCGCCGCCCAGTGCGACCACGAGCACAACACCCCGTATGAAGCAGGCGGCCGCACCTGCCTCTGTAACACCGGCCCGAAGTGCCGTCACGACCACCGCCTCAAGCAGCACCCCAGATGGAGAGTGGACCAGCTTCGCGACGGCACGTTCCGCTGGACCACCCCGTCCGGCCGGACCTACACCACCGAGCCCACCCGCTACCCCATCTGAACGCGATAGGCGAGCGTCATCCCTCCAGCAGTCCCAGCTCGCGTGACCGCACGACGGCCTGGCTCCGTGAGCTGGCCCCCAGTTTCCGGTAGATCGACATTGCCTGCGAACTAATGGTGTGGCGGGAGAGGAACATCTCCGCGGCGATCTCCGCGAACGACAGGTGGGTGGAGAGCATCGGCAGCAGGCGCAGTTCGGCAGCGGTCAGCGACGACGCCCCGGGAGCGCTGGAACCGCGCTCGCCCGCTAGCCGATCCCGCAGCGCACAGGCCTCGCCGACCAGGCTGCCGAGCTCGGGCCGGCGCCCGAGCAGCTCATCTACCTCCTTGCTGAGCGTCCTGGCGCCGGCTAGATCGCCGAGGGCCAGATGGACGCGGATGAGCTCGATCCGGGCCTGAACGGCCATGTGAGGGAACGCGTAGGTCAGCAAGAACCGCGTGCGCTGAGCGCTTATGAGATGCTGGCGCGCCGTCTGGACCTCGCCCCGGTGCAGGGCCACGCGGGCCGCCGCCGCGCACACGAGGGTCGTCGCGTAACTGTCCTCGATCCCGGTCTGGCGCAAGGTGCTATGTGCCTGGTCGGCGAGGACCTCGGCGCGGCTCCATTCGCCGCGTGCCATCGCCACCAGCGATCGCTCGCTCAGCGCTTCGGCGAGGCCCTCGGGGGCGCCGGCTTCGGTCGCGATGATCACCGCATCGGCGAAGGACGCGTCGCCGCCGTCGAGATCACCGGACAGAATCCGGGCGAGCCCCTGGCAGAGCGGGGCTATGGGCGCGATGATGCCTTCGGCCGCGAACCTGCGAACGGCCTCGTCCGCGTCGGCGCGCATCCGCAGGACTCCGCCCCGGCACAGCACGGCCCGGACCAGTGCAGCCCATGCTTCGGCCGGAGGATCATCAGGCCGCGCTCCGTCCCCGAACTGCCAGCGATCGACGATATCGGCCCACCGCTCAGCCTCGGTCGGCCGCCCCGTCACCGCGGACACAACTGACGCCAGCGCCGCCGCCATCGGGTGCTTCCCGATCCCGCCCCTGTCTTGCAGCCACCGGAACCATCGCTGGACGGTGGTGACCCGGCCCTGCTGGTAGGTGGGCAAGACGAGTCTTACCGTCAGGTCAGCGACTGTGTCGACGTCCCCGGCGGCGATGGAGTACTCCAGCGCCGACTCGGGCAGATCGTTCCGCACGCACCACACCGCCGCGCGGCGGCGCAGGACCGGGATCAGCTCGGGTTTCATGCGGTCGAGTTCGGCCCGGAGCATGTCGCGGAACAGGTGATGGTAGCGATACCACTTCCCGCGCCGGTCCAGGGGCACCAGCAGCAGGTTCGACCGGGCGAGATCGGCCAGTGCTTCGGCCGACCCGGACTGCTCGAGCACCGCGTCACACAGCGGCCCGCACATACGGTCCAGCACCGCGGTCCGAGTCAGGAACGCCCGGTCCTGCAGGGAGATCCGCGACAGGAACTCCGACTCCACGTACTCGCTCACGAACAGGTCGTCACCGCCGAAGGAGGCCGCCACCCGCCCGAAGGGGGCGCCCTCCCTGATGTACAGCGCCGCCAGGTACAGCCCCACCGGCCACCCCTCAGTGCGCTGGTGGAGTTCGGCCACCTCCTGCTCCTCGAGGACGATGCCGGCGTCCCGCAACAACGACGCCGCCTCGTCGCGGGTGAGCGACAGGTCACCGGGGCCGATCTCCAGGACCCGGCCCTCGGCGCGCAGGCGGGCGATCCGCAGCGGAGGCTCGACCTGGCCGGAGAGCACCAGCCGTGAGCCGTGCGATAGGTGATCGGCCAGCATCGACAGCGTGGCCCGGCATTCGGAGTTGCGCAGAATGTGCACGTCGTCCAGTACGAGCGCGACCGGTGAGTTCCTCGACAACAGGGCCGATCCGAGCCGCGGAACGACCAGGCCCGGGATCGAGCTTCCCGGGGAGGTCAGCGCGTCGAATACCTGCCGGTCGATCGGCTCTACCGCGTCAAGCACCCGCGCGATGCGGCTGAGCAAGACCTTCGGGTCATTGTCGGCCTCCTCCACCGCCACCCAGGCGAAGGCCAGGCCGTCACGCTCGGCCCACTGCGACAGCAAGGTCGTTTTCCCGAAACCAGACGGCGCCACGACCGAGATGATCGGAGGAAGATCTGCCTGCGCCAGCCTTTCCATCAGCAACGGACGCCAGACGGTCCCCGGCCGCGTAGGGGGACAGCCGGACTTCGACGTCGAAGGACCGGAAACCGGCCGGCCTACCGCCAGTGACTGGCCCGTCAATTGACGCACGCCACTGTTACTCATGTCCCGAAACGTGCGTTGTCGGTCTCCTGAGTCATGATTTGCCGATGTCACAGCCGTGAGTTGCATTGCCTCAAGGTGAGGCGAGACTACGACAAGGAGGTACCCCGGAAGGGCCCCGCCTAGTCACCGCTGTGTGCGCCCTTTGCTTCCTGGCCACCATGACCAGCAGCGAGATCCCCAGCCGGTTCGAGCGGGTATTCCGGTTGCCCATCGGCTGGCATGAATACCCGGCCCAGCGTCTCGAAGCTGGCGGGATGCCGGGCCTGGAGGATGACAGCGACGATGACCCCGACGCAGAGCCAGCCGAGCGCAGTGAAATGCAGCAGGTCCGCCAGCTGGTGGGCGCGCGGATGGAGGATGCCCCACAGCGGAAACAGGAACAATACGATGGCCGTGGCCGGCACGAGCAGATGCCGCCATAGACCGAACTCGTCGCGGAACTCGGTCCGGAACGCGCGGATGACCGCGACGTTCACCGCCAGGTAGACCAGTACGACCGCGAGCCCGCCCGCACCAGCGATGTAGCCAAATGTGCGCACACCGCCGAATCCGTAGGTCATCGGCAGCCCCAGCACGAGCGCGAACGCGGCCACGCACGCAATTGAGACAATCGGGGTATGGCGGCGGGACAACCGGGCGAGCGTCCCCGGAAGGACCCGTTCACGCCCCATCGCGAACAGTACCCGGATGGCCACGTTGAACGTGGCGATGACGAAGCCGAGGCCGGCGAGCACGACCACGAGCTCGATGGCCCAGACCGCTGACGGCGACCAGTACCGGCCGGTGAGATAACCCAGCGGATTACCCTGCTGAGTGAAGCCGGGAATGCCCTTCCGCCCCAGGCCGAACATCTCCGCGAGAACGACGAGCAGATAGAAAATGCCCGTCACGATGACGACGCCGATCATGCTCGCGGGGATGGAGCGGCGCGTGTTTCTCGCCTCCTCGCCGAGCGCGGCGGAAGCCTCGAAGCCCGCGAATGCGGTGATCCCGTAGATCATGGCGTCCGTGATGTCTGTGAGCTGGCCGTTCGGCGAGGAGGCCGGCGAGAGGACCGCTGCTGAGTAATCCGCTGGCCCGATGCTGACCAAGATCGTGATGGCCAGCGCGGCAATGACGGCGACTTCTCCTACGACGAGAACCAGGTCTGCCGACGATGACGTCTTGATGCCCAGGTACGCGACTATGACCACCGCTCCCACGATGATCACGAAAAGCGCCCAGGCGCTGACGGCCACATGAAGGGTCCCGGCCAGAAGCTGCGACGTGTACGCGCTGGTCAGCGCGATGCCCGCCGGGACGTACAGCACGTACGCGAAGACCATCATCCAGCCGGTCAGGAAACCTCCGGTCCGCCCCAGCCCGCGGCTGCTGTACGTGTACAGCGAGCCAGCCGACGGCAGCCGCTGGGCGAACTCCGCGATGCTGCTCGCGCAGCACATGGACGCGGCGAACGCGATGAGTACGACCAGCGGAGACGCGAACCCGGCGTACGACACGACGATGACCAGCCCGGCTACGACCGAACCAGCCGGGGCCACGTTGCTCGCGCCGAACGCGATCACGCGCGCCGACCCGACCACGCCCCGTGCGAGCCCGGCCTCATTGCTGTCAGTGCTCATGTCGCGGCCCCCGCTAGGAGTCCACACCATTAAAGCCCAGCAGCAACCGGGCCGGTACCGTGGCGACGTGGCAACTCAGGTGATCGTGCTCAACGGCGGGTCCAGCTCGGGCAAGTCGGGCATCGCCCGGTGCCTGCAGGCGATCCTGCCGGATCCGTGGCTGGCCTTCGGGACCGACAACCTGATCCAGGCGATGCCG
>DAIOWL010000678.1:0-4393 GCA_036758545.1 Streptosporangiaceae bacterium
GATCCCCGGCGTCCGCGTGACCCGCCTGCTCCAGCCCGCCCAGGATCCGGCGGGCAGGCAGGCCGCGTCGGCCGTCTTCTCCTTCCACCAGCAGGTGCCGTCGCCGTCCGCCCTCGCCGACCCGGCGGCCACCGCGCCGATGGCCCGGACGTTCACCGTCGCCAGCCCGGAGACCCTGCGACCGCGGGCTTCCGCGCTCGCCCTGCCCGGCCCCGGGCTGGACGCGCTCCTCGGCAAGGTCAGCCCGCCGGGCCCGGGCCTGCTGCAGGTCAGCGTGGCCGGGAACCCGGCCGCGGAGCCGCCCGGATTCCCGGCCAGCCTGATCAGCGGATCCGGAAGCATGCCGTGGACCGCCGAGAGCGTCAGTCCGGTCATCCACCTGAGCTGGCAAGGTCAGCGCCGCATCGACTCGCTGATCGTGCGGCCGGCCCGCGGCCTGCCGTCCACCCCGCAGACCGTCAAGATCACCAGCCCGGACGGCACCCGGCAGGCGAGCATCGGAGCGGGCGGCCTGGTGAGGTGGCCGGCCCCGCTGACCACCGACCGGGTCGACGTGTCCTTCCCGCGCGTGCGCCAGGCCACCGTGGTCAGCGACACGGGCCAGCTGGCCACGCTGCCGGTCCGGCTGTCGCAGCTGTCGGTGCCCGCCCTGGCCGGCCTGCGCGCGGTCACGCCTGACCAGCAGGCCAGGTTCAGCCTGGCGTGCGGCCAGGGCCCCGCGCTGACCGTGGACGGGCGGGCCTACCGGACGTCGGTCAGCGGCACGGTCGGCGAGCTGAGCGGGTACCTCCCGCTGCCGGTCCGGGTGTGCTCTGCGGGCGGCACGCTGAACGTCGGCGCGGGGCAGCATACGCTGACCGCGGCGGCTCCCGGCACGTTCGCCGTCACCGACCTCAGCCTGACCAGCGTCGCCCCGGCTCCGCAAGCCGCAGCCGCGTCTAGCCGCGGCCGCGCCGTGACCGTCCGCAGCTGGCAACCGGATCAGCGCCAGGTCAGCATCGGCCCGGGTGCGGTCTCCTACCTGGTGATGCACGGAAACTTCAACGCCGGCTGGGACGCCGCCCTGAACGGGCACGCGCTGAAGCCGGTACGCCTGGACGGCTGGCAGCAGGGCTTCATCGTGCCGGCCGGGCCGGGCGGGTCGATCACGATCAGCTTCCGGCCCGCCGCGACCTATCATCTCGTCCTGGCCGTGTCGCTGGCCGCCGCCGCCATCCTGCTCGCCATCGCGGCCTGGTCCTTCACCGGCCGCCGGCGTCGCCGGGACGGACGCGATCCCGCCTCCGGCCAGGCGGGCCGGGAAGCCTGGTCGCCACCACCCGCGACCGCCGGCAGCCGCCGGCTCGCCTGGCTCGGCGGACTGGGTGTCGCCGCGCTGGTCTTCGTCGCTGGCGGCCTAGTGGCGCTCGCCGTCCCGGTGCTCGCCTACCTGGCCTGGCGGCTGTCGCGTGCCCCCGGGCTCACCAGTCCCGGGACGTGGCTGCCCTGGGTCGCCTTCGGCGGCGTGGTCGCGTCGGGGCTGCTGTCCGCGGTGCGACCGTTCGGCGGCGGCCTGCTCGGTTCCTTCAGCGGGCCGGCGCAGGCGTGCGCGCTCATCGCGCTGGCCGCGGCGCTGATGCCAACAATCACTGTCCCCGGTCCGGCCCGCGAGGGTCGCCAACCCACCACCACACGGGAGGAGAACAGGTGAGCACGGTGACCTACACCGGAATCCTGCTGGCGCTGGTGGCCACCACGGCCTACAACGTGGGGCTGATCCTGGAGAAGCGCGCCCTGGGGCAGATGGCGGCTCTCGACATCCGGCGGGTGCTGCGCGTCATCGGCAGCCTGATGACCAGCCGGGCCTGGCTCGCCGGGTTCGCGCTCATGCTCACCGGACTGGCCTGCCAGACCATCGCGCTGACGTTCGAGCCGGTCAGCGTCGTGCAGCCGGTGCTTGCCTCCGGCGTCGTGCTGGTCCTCGTGCTCTCCCGGCTGGTGCTGCGGGAGCGCCTGCAGGGCGGCGAGACGTGGTGCGTGGCGGCGATCGCCGTCGCCGTGGTCCTGCTGGCCATGAGTGCGACCGGCGCGAAGGACAGCCATCATGCCAGCCCGGGATGGATGGCGGCGATCATGGTCCCGTCCGCCGTCGTCGGCCTGGTGTTCGCGGCCGGCGCGCTGCGCGCTCGCAGGCGGGGCACCGCGGTGGCCGGGGTATGGGCTGGCGTCGGCACCGGGCTGCTCTACGGAGTGGCGGCGCTCGCCATCAAGGCGCTGTCCGGCATCCTCGTCCGGCACGAGACGATGGCTAACATCGTGATCGCCGTCCTCACGTCGCCGTACCTCTACGTGCTGGGCGGATCCCTGGCGGTAGCGATGCTGCTCTTCCAGGCCGCACTGCAGGCGGGCCGGGCGTCGATCGTCGTCCCGGTGTCCAACGTCACCGGCAGCGTGTACTTCATCATCGCGGGCACCTGGCTGTTCCACGAGCATCTGCCCACCAGCCCGGGCCGCCTCGGCCTGCGCCTGGCCGGGATCGCGCTAGCCGTGCTGGTGCTGGTCGTGCTGGGGCGGCAGGCACCGGAGCCCGTTCCGGCTATCGTCGCGGCCGAGCCCGTGATGGCCAGCAGCGGGGAGCTGGCCGCCCAGCAGCTGGCCGAGGTGAGGAGGTAATGGTGGCCCTGGAGGACGCGCTGCTCGAGATCCTCGTGTGCCCGATCGACAAACGCGGCTTGCTCTACTTCGCCGACGACGCGGCGCTGTACAATCCGCGGCTGCGGCGGCTGTACCGGATCGAGAACGACATCCCGCTCATGCTGCCCAAGCTGGCTGTACCCGTACCCGACGAGGAGCACAACCGGCTGATGAAGTGCGCCCGGCGCGGCGAGGTCACCGCGATCACGGCGGGTGAGGCCGAGATGCTCGCGGACGAGCTGCTCTAGCCCGGCAGCCGGTACACCGTCAGTCCGGGCTGGGCCACCAGGACGACCGCCCCGGGCAGTCGCGCGCGAGGCCCGGGTCCGTCCACGTCGTTCACCACGAACCTCACCCCGGCCGCGCCCAGGGCCGCGGTCAGCGGCCCGCCGCCGCGGATGGCGGCGTCGAGCCGGCGCGCACGCGGGTCGTCCGGGACCAGTCCGACGCGGCCGACCCGGGTCCCGTCGTTCCAGATCACCGGGCGCGACAGCAGCTTGGACCACGGATCGAAGAGCGCCTCGCCGTGGTTCCAGGCCGGCCTGCGGTAGCTCTCCCACGGCAGCAGCAGCACGGCGCCGCGGGCCGGGCTGGCGTCGATCGTGCGCGCGGCGGCCAGCCACCCGGCCGGGTACCAGGCCGGCCTGAGCCGTCCGGCGGCGCCCCAGGCCAGGCCGGGCAGCAGGAGCACCGGCGCGACGAGGGCGAGTACCGCGAGAGCCACCCCGGACCGGTCCAGCCGGGCCTTCTCGTCCCCGGGCTTCATCGCCCTGGCCACCACCACGCCGAAACCGACGGCTCCGGCCAGCGCGAGCGGCGCCACGAACTGCTGGGCGTCGCGCAGCACGGCAGCCCCCGGCCACGCGCTCGTCACCGACCTGAGCAGATCCCGTCCGGGCGCGGTCACGCCGATGCAGGCGATCAGCAGCCCGGCGATCGCGGCGACACCGAGACCGGGCCAGCGGGCGGTCACCCTGACGCTCAGCACGTAGCCGGCCAAGGCGACAAACACCACGGCCAGCCACAGCGCCGACCAGGCTCCGCCGTACCCCTTCGGGACCGTCTGCGCGTTCCAGATGCCGCCCAGCATCAGCACGCTGCCGACACTGCCGAACGGCGTGTCGGCCCGCGCGGCGAACGCGGCCACCCCGGCCGGATCGGCGTACACCGGGTGCTGCAGGGCGGGTATCAGCCAGGGCAGGCTGCCCGTGACCAGGGCAGCCAGCGCGATGGCCGCGCGGCGGCCGTTCCTGGTGAACAGCGCGACCGGCACCACGACCAGGGCGGTGATCGCCATCGCGGCAAACCCGCCGATCACGGCCGGCACCAGTGACACGCAGAGCCGTGCGGTCCAGCGCCACCCCGGCCCGTTCGGGCTGATTATTGCCCTTAGTACCCAGGGCAGGCCGGCGTAGCCGAGCAGCAGCGCCCACTGGCCGATGATGAGACGCTCGCCGACGTACGGGTTCCAGGCGTAGAAGACGCCGCCGGCCAGGCGGGCGAGCAGCGGCTCCCGGTCGAGGAGAGCGGCCGTGCCGGCGCAGGCGAGCACGAAGATCGCCAGCAGCACCAGCTTCTGCACGATGTCGCCCGGTACGATCCGCGAGGCGACGGCGACGACGAGGTCGCTGGGCACCGCCCGGGGCGGGGCGAGCCCGGGCAGCGCCGCGCTGAACGGCATGCGCGGGACGAAGACCATGTCGTAGCTGAGCAGGAAACC
>DAIOWL010000679.1:0-4390 GCA_036758545.1 Streptosporangiaceae bacterium
TGACCAGGCTCGGCTGGTGGGGGCTGCCCCGGGCGCTAGCGCGGGCCTGGAACGGCGACTTCGACAGGGCCGCCTGGACGGACTCCACCGACAGTAAGGAAGGCAGCTGGCCGGGACGGGCGCTGAGCCCGGCTGAGCTCGGCATCTTCGAACCGCCGGTTGGCATCTGATCAATCAGCCGCCACGCCATAAGCGATGACACGCCAGATGAGCCTTCACGAGACGTGGTCCCGGCTCTTAGGTGCCTGGCCGGCCAGTGCGTCTGTGACGAGGAGGTCGAGGAGTTCGGGGTAGGGCAGGCCGGCGGCGGCGAACATCTTCGGTACCTGTGAGTGCTCCGTGAAGCCTGGCATGGTGTTGACCTCGTTGAGGACCGGCCCAGCGGCGGTGAGGAAGAAGTCGATCCGGGCGACTCCGGCACAGCCGAGAGCGTCGAACATGGTGACGGCGGCGGTTGCGAGCGCGATGCGGTCATCGTCGCAGAGGGCGGCGGGCACCCGCAGGTCGGCCTGGCCGCCGTACTTGTCCTGGTAGCCGAAGATCCCGTCGCCCACGATCTCCAGGGGTGGCGCGACCGTGCGGGCGCCGCCAGGGCGGCCTAGGACGGCCAGGTCGATCTCGCGCCCGATGATGACGTCTTCAGCCAGCACCCGATCATCAAGCATGAGGGCGGCCGCAAGGGCTTCAGATAGCCTGGCTGGCTCTGTGACCAGGGTGACGCCGCGGCTCGACCCGGCGGCCACAGGCTTGATCACGACGGGGCGGGTCCATTGGTAACCCGCGGCTGTCGTAGCGGTCAGCACGGCCGCCGGGGCGGTAGCGATCCCGCAGTCGGCGGCGATGAGCTTGGTGATCTGCTTGTCCATTGCGAGCGCGCCCGCGCGCAGTCCCGAGCCGACGCAGGTGATACCCGCGAGGTCGCACAGCGCGGCAAGGGTGCCGTCCTCACCGTGCGGGCCGTGCACCACCGGAACAACCACGTCGCAGCCGCTGAGGATGCGTACGGCGTCGGCCAGACCTGGCAGCCGGACGCCGCCGTCATGCCAGGTGCCATCGGCGCCGATCGTCAGCCGGACGACCTGGTAGCCGACGTGTTCCAGGGCGAGGGCGACTGCTACGGCGGAGGCGAGGGAGACCTCGTGCTCGCAGTTCTGGCCCCCGCCGATGACGGCGACCCGCGCCTTCACCGTGCGCTCCGCAGGCATTCGCCGGTGACCTGCCGGTGCACCCGGCTGCCGATGCCGGTGACGATCTCATGCTCGATCGTTCCGGCCCAGGTAGCCCAGTCGGCCACGGTAGGCTCCCCGGAGGCGCCGGGCCCGAAGACGGTAGCTACCTCCCCTGGGTCGACCTGCCGGTCACCGAGGTCGATCACGGTCTGGTCCATGGAGATCAGCCCGGCAACACGGCACCGGTGCCCGCGCACCATGATCTCGCCCTGGCCGGAGGCGGCGCGGGGAAGCCCGTCGGCATAGCCCACCGCCAGCAGGCCCAGAGTCGTATCCGCCGGTGCGGCCCAGAAGTGCCCGTACCCGACTGAGCGGCCTGCCCGCACCCGGCGCACGGCCACGACTGGCGCGGTGAGCGTCAGAGCCGGGTGCAGGCGGGTCGTACGGGAGGGATCGATGCCTGCCAGGCCGGCCCCGATGCGGCACAGGCTCTGATGCGTGCGCGGATCGGTAAGTGTCGCCGCCGTCGCGGCCAGGTGGCGCACTGCCGGACGCAGGCCGGCTCCGCGAGCCACCTGCAGGCCCCAGCAGAAACACGCCTGGCCCGCCTCGTTGCACGGGTCGGCCGGTCTGTCGGCGCAACCCAGATGACCCATCAGGCCGGCCACATCGAGCAGACCGCGCTGCTCACCGCGGAACGCGGCCCGGCATAGCCCGGGCCACTCGGCGGGATCGGCACCGTCACGGGCCATCCCTACGTCCAGGTGCAGGTGCACCCGGCCGCGGTGCCCTGTCGCCGCGGCCGCACGCGTGATCGCGCTGAGGTGCCGGAGGCTGGGCGCAGCGAGGTCGATTCCCGCCTCGAGCGCGTACCCGAAGTCGGCGTCCACAGGATTGAGCCAGCTCAGCATCGGCGCCGCGAAACCGGCCTCCCGCAGCGCCAGGCCTTCGGCAATGCTCGTTACCCCGAGCCACGTCGCCCCGTTCTCCAGCGCCGTACGGGCGGCCGGGACGCAGCCATGCCCGAAACCGTCCGCCTTCACCACGGCCATCACCTCGGCCTGAGTCCGGGAGGCGAAGAACCGCGTGTTGGCGGCGACCGCGGCCAGGTCGACGGTGAGCACTGCGCCCTGCACGCAGTCGTTTCGGGTTACGGCGGCGGGCGCCGCGGCCACGCTCATCGGGCGGCCTGATCTCCGCCGACCGGACCATACACCGCGGCGGTAGCGCCGGTCATCAGCGCCCAGTATCGGTCACCGTAGCTCCAGTGCCACCACTCGGTCGGGTAGTTCACCAAGCCGGCACCGCGCAGGACCTGTGCGAGCAGTTCGCGGTGCGCGCGCGCATGCATGCCCGCCAGCGGCGCGTCGAAGTAGCAGGCGCCACCGCTCTGCTCGGGCGTGGCATCGACCGGTGTGCCGAGGTCGAGTTCGCGGCCGCCGCTGTCGACCAGGGTCAGGTCAACGGCAGCACCGGCCACATGCGGCGCCACCGCCAGCGGCGCGACGAAACGGCTGGTGAGCCGTTCTAGTTCGGCTGCGCCGACTGCCGGGTGAGATGCGCGGAGCTCGTCGGCGTACGATCTGATGATCGCGCGCTGCGCCACCGCTGTCCGGTAACCCTCAATGACCCGCAGCCCTAGGCCCTTCGGCAATCCCGCACGCGCCAGCGCCAGCCGCCGCGCCACCGAGACACGCACCAGCGCACGAGAAGAACCGAACGACTCGTCCAGCTCGGTCAGGGGCTCTCCGCTGTCGCGGACGGGAACCGCGGCAACACGCGGATCCGACAACAGCACCGGCCTGGTCCTGCTCGGATCGGCCGATCCCGGTGCTGATAGAGCATTCGTGTCGGTCATACCGGCGACAATGCGGCCCCGATGTCGTAGCTGCGTCGTAAGACTGTCACGGGCCTGTCACAGACGTCTGTTGCCGTGCGTGGGTGGCTCCTTCCGGCCGCGGGTGCCATGACCGAGGGCGCGATCCAGGGCAAGGACAAGGTTGTGGCCAGCCCGCAGTGCGTTCGGCAGAATGGTCTGGGCCGTGCCGGGCTGGCCGAACACGGCGGCCAAGATCAGGGTCCTGTGCCCGCTCGCCTTGTGCCAGGCTGCGACGAGGACGCATCCGCCGGCGGCTTGCGTGCTGCCGGTCTTGAGACCGGCGATCCCGTCCTGGCCCAGCAGCGTGTTGTAGTTACGGACCAGGCCGGCCACGGGCACGACGGCGGCAGGCATAGCCGCGATCGCGGCCAGTACCGGCACCCGCATAGCCGCCATGCCAAGGCGCACCTGATCGGCCGCGGTGCTGGTGGTGGACGAGTTCAGGCCGGAAGGGTCGGTGTAGCTCGTGCCGGTCATGCCCAGGCGGCGGGCGGTGGCGTTCATCCGCGCTACGAACGCAGCCTGGCTGCCAGCGTCCCACCGCGCGAGTATCCATGCCATGTTGTCGGCCGAGGGCAGCAGTAGCGCCTCCAGTGCCTGGCGCTCGGTGAGCCTCTCGCCGGCAACGACAGGTACCAGCGATTCGCCGTCGCGAACCTGCGACGGGTATGCGGCTGCCTCCGGCGACTGGACCGTGATATCTGGCCCTGATCCTCCCGAAGGCAGCGGATGGTCGTGCAGGACCACGTACGCGGTCATTACCTTGGCGACGCTGGCGATAGGCACCGGCCGGGTTGCGTCTGGGCCGGCCACCACGCCGAAGCCGCTGATGTCAGCGGCCGAGACCCCCTGCGCCGGCCACGAAACCGCAGTCAGAAGGTCCTGGCGCGGAGCGGCCGTCCCGGTCGCCGGTGTGACCGTTCCGGAGGGCGACGTCGCAGGCTCAGAGGGAGATGCCGCCAGCTCCGCCACGGCGAACCCAGCCAGGCAGGCGAGTGCGGCCAGCAGCGCCAGGATTCCCCTGCGCCTGCGCCGTCGGTAACCGGTTCGTGCTTGGGCCGGCCCGCGCACGGACCGGGCGCTCGTTGTATGCATACCCGCGACGGTGCGATACCGGTTTCGCCGGTATGTCCGGCTAAGGTCACAACCGTGTCACAGGAAGTCCCGGGCTTCCTGTGACACGGTTGTGACAGTCTCAGGACTGGTTCATGACATCGGTGCCGCATCGTCAGGGCAGCAATACCAGCCGTCCGCCGCGCGGCGGGCGGCCCGCTAGGGGGCCTTTCGCGCGCAGGCGCGGCGGCATAATGGCAGGTGATGGCAACCGTACTGCTGGTCGAGG
>DAIOWL010000680.1:0-4386 GCA_036758545.1 Streptosporangiaceae bacterium
AGCAAACGACCGAGGCGGACGTGGTGTCAGGCCGCATACGGCATGGTCTCGTTAGCGTAACGGGCATGAGGAGCAGTGGCGCACGGAATGGGATTAGTCACGCACGGAGGCGGTAATTTCGCTCGCGGCCCGCTGGCTGAGCGATACGCGGACCAGCGCAGCGGCGAGCCTGGCGGGCTGGCCGCTGTCCGCCAGCAGCCCGGCGAGCGACTCGCGGTCGGCGGGCAGCCGGACCCGGTGCGCACCGCTGGTCACCTTGGCGTCCACGTACGGGGCCACACCGGGCCATACCTCCTGGACCTCTCGCAGGAAGATGCTCGCGCCGGTCGGCCCGACCCCGGGAAACTCGGTCAGCCGCGAAGAGATGCTGCCCGCGTCGCCACCCCCGTCGTCGCGCAGCTTGCGCAGGTCGCCGTGCCATTTTCCGGCCAGCAGCTCGGCGCCGTCGCCGAGCATGGTCGCGGTGCGCTCGTCATACCGCCGGTAGTGGCCGCGCCCCAGCGCGTCCAGCCGGTCCTGCCAGCTGGCCTCGCTCATCGCCTTCGGGCTCCGGTAGCCGGCCGCGAACAGCTCGCGCCCGGCGGTTACCGCGGTTTCCGCCGTGATGGGCGCGCTCAGCAGCGTGGCCACGACGAGCAGCTGGTAGAGGGGACCCGGGCGGTCGGCTAGCCGGATGCCGGCGTCCTCGGCGTAGAGACGCCCGTGCCGGGCGAGCAGCTCCCTGACGATCGATTCAGGCTTGCCTGTCATGCACGATCCCCCGCTCAGTCGTTCGGCGGGGCGGAGGACATGCCCGACAAGACCGACGTCGCGCCGCTTTCCAGCGCGAGGTCACCGACGGCCACGACGCCGACCGGCGTTCCGTCCCGCAACACCGGAATGCGGCGCACCGCGTGATCGCGGACCAGCCGGGAGGCCTGGGCCAGGTCGTCGTCCGGGCCGAGCACCACCAGCTGGCTGCTGCAGATGTCGCCGATGGGGGTGGTCCGCGGATCACGGTTCTCGGCCAGCACCCGCACCGTGATGTCCCGGTCGGTGACGAGCCCGGTGAGCATGCCGTCGGTCAGCACCAGGACGGTGCCGATCCTCCGCTCCTTCATGGCCCTGGCCGCGGCGGACACCGATTCGCCCGGCGCCATGCAGACCGGCGCCGCCGACATGATGTCGCGCACCTTCCTCACGTGCTCCACCTCCTTGCGCTGATTCGGATGACGCTACCCCCGGGGGGCGGGCGCAAACGGCAGGTGAACGCCGGGATACCGCGGCGGGTCAGTCGCTGAGCCTGGCTAGGCGCTTGCCGGCTTCGCCGAGGCCGTGGCGGGACGTGGCGAAATCGGCCCAGGGATCGGGACCGCCGTTGAGCCTGGCCCGGATCGTGGCCATCGTGAACCGCCCGGGCTCCAGGCCGTCGTCCTCGACCTCGGCCCAGCTCAGCAGGGTGGCCACCGGCGCGCCGGGGCGGGCCCGCACGCCGTAGCTGGCCACCACCGTCTGCGCGTAGGCGTTGCGCATGACGTCGGCGTAGATTCTGTCGCCCCGCTTGTCCTTGCGCTGCTCGACAGTGATGGCGTCGGGGTGCCTGCGGGCCAGCACCTCGCCCACGCGGTGCGCGAACTCGCGGACCTCCTCGAAGTCCGCCCGCCGGTTCAGCCCCACGTGGACGTGCAGGCCCCGGCCGCCGCTGGTCCGGACGAAGCTGGTCAGGCCGAGTTCGCCGTCCAGCAGGTCACGCGCCCACAGCGCGGCCCGCCGGACGTCGGCGAACCGTTTGGTATCGGGGGGATCGAAGTCGAACACCATCTGGTCGGGCGCGTCGAGCTTGTCCACCCGGCTGAGAAACGCGTGGATCTCGATGCAGGCCTGGTTGGCCAGGTAGACGAGGGTGGCGGGATTGTCGCAGACCGCGTGCTCGACCTCGCCGCCCTCCTTGCCGACCCGGACACGGCGGATCCAGTCAGGAAAGTACGCGGGGGCGTTCTTCTGGAAGAACCGCTGGCCGTCCAGCCCGTCCGGGTAACGGACCATGGTGATCGGCCGGTCCCGCAGCCAGGGCAGCATCGAGTCGGCAGCGTCGGCGTAGTACCTGGCCAGGTCGGCCTTGGTGACTCCGTCGGCGGGAAACAGCACCTTGTCGGGATGCGTGATCGGCACCGTGATGCCGCCGACCGTGATCTCATCGGCCACGGGGTGCTCCTCCTGGCCGCGTCACACAGCCACGGCTATCGCGCTGAGCTGGGCGAACGCCAGGTCGGGCTCATCCTGCATGGCTAGGTCGCCCAGCGACACGATGCCCGCGACCTGCCCGCCCTCGAGGACGGGCAGCCTGCGCACCGCGTGCTGGCGCATCAGGCGCATCGCCTCGTGCACGTCGGCGTCTGCGTCCAGGCCGATCAGGTTCCCGCTGCTCAGCGGGCCGACGGGCTCGTCCGCTCGCCTCCCCTCGGCTACCGCCCTGACCACGAGGTCCCGGTCGGTGACCAGGCCGTACAGCGACCCGTTGCTGACGACGAGGATGGCACCAACCCCCCAGTCCCGCATGGCGCGGGCGGCTTCACCGACCGGCTGGTGGTAATCCACCCCGATGGGGCCGGGGGTCATCACGTCACGCACCTTGGCGTCCATGATGTGTCGTGCCTCCTCCGTCTCGCGGATGCGTATGTCTATATCCGCGCTACCTGCGGTGGCCGAGCTTAAACTACGTCCGGCCGAGCAGGCGGTCGAGGGCGCGGCCGACTTCCTCGGCCAGCACGGCGTCGGAGTGCCCCGCGGAAGGGCTGGCCGGGCGGTGACGCGCCGCCGGGACCAGTGCCGCCTCGGGCTCGCGGACCAGGCCGCAGTCCAGGCACTCGACCTGGCCGAGCCGCCGGATCAGGTGCGCGCTGGCGCACCTGGAGCAGGCCTCGAGCTCAGCGGTCCACTCGCCCGACTCCTGGCACGCCGGGCAGACCAGGACAAGCTCGTCACGCAGCACGCCCCGGCGCCAGGGGCTCTTCCCCCGCTCCGGATCCGTCTGCCGCACGCCGCAGCGGTAACACGGCAATCCCCCAGGCCTCCTCGGACCGCGGCGCTAGCCGAGCGCGGCGAGCGCCTTCGAGTATTCGGTGAGATCGCGCGCCTGCGGGGTCGGGCTGACGACCTTCCACCGCACGACGCCGTCCTTGTCGATGATGAACGTCCCCCGGATCGCGAAACCGCGTTCGGAGTCGAACACACCGTACAGCCTGGCCACCTCGCCGTGCGGCCAGAAGTCCGACAGCAGGCCGAACTGGAAATGCTCGGCGTCCGCCCAGGCCCGGTGGGCGAAGGTGGAATCCACCGAGACCGTGAGCAACTCGACGTCGTCGCGGTTGACGTCGGGGAACTCGTCACGCAGGGAGCACAGCTCCCCCGTGCACACGCCGCTGAACGCCAGCGGGTAGAAGACCAGCACGACGTGCTTGACGCCGCGGAAGCTGGACAGCCTGACGGGCGTGCCGTGCTGATCCCTGAGCTCGAAGTCGGGCGCCTGGTCGCCTACTTCTACCGCCATCTCCGGTCCTTTCACTAAAGTGCGAATGCCGTACACCCACCAAGTCTGCCACCGATACGAGGGCGCGAAAGCCAGGACCGTTCGGGATGAAAACCAGGTGAACGGCCGGTTAGCGGCGCCGCGACGCCGACCCTCCGACCCTGGTCAGGACCTCATCGGCGCGCCTTAGGCGCGACCAGCCGGCTGCCTGACCAGTCGCGGGCCGCGCTCACGCTCGAGGTCTGCGACAGGCCGGCCGTGGGCGCGGCCTCGCCGATATCACTCGGCTCCACATGACCCTCCCGGCCCGACTTGGGCGTGAGGAGCCAGATGTACCCCCCGTCGGCAAGCGGCGTGAGCGCGTCGACTAGCGCATCGACGAGGTCCCCGTCCCCGTCTCGCCACCAGAGCAGGACCACGTCGACCACGTCGTCGTAGTCCTCGTCGACTAGCTCTACGCCGTCTATCCGGGTGATAGCGCCGCGCAGCTGCTCGTCGCAATCATCGTCGTAGCCGATCTCCTGCACCACCTGGCCCGGTTTGATACCGAGCCGCTCGGCCTGGCCGCGTTCGTCCTGCGCCTGGCCCGCGGTCGCGCTCACTGACGTCCTCCTTGAATCCCTCCCCGCGCCACCACGCCCGGAGGTGTGCGGATCCCACGGGAACAGTGGGCCGGATCCCCCTGACGGCGGCGGCACGTCAGCACTTCTTGTTGGGACAGTTCACACTGGGTCGGCCCGGTGCGCAAGTGGCAATGCCTCCAGGCTGGCAAACCGCCACCATAAATTGACCTGCCGGCGCCCCATACTGGTTACGCACCGCAGTCCTCATCACGTACAGTAACCGCAAGCTACGCCCTCGGCGAAACCGCCCCGCCG
>DAIOWL010000681.1:0-3314 GCA_036758545.1 Streptosporangiaceae bacterium
ATGGCCGGTACCAGCGACTCGGATGATCGAGCGCAGATCGTCCACGTCGGTGCGTAAGGCTTGATCCTGGTGGCAATGGAACGGAAAGTCCCGCCGACCAGTCGGCGGCCCGGCATTAGCGGCGTGCGCAACCGCTGAGGGTGTCCGGCAGCGGATGATGCGCCGTGGCGGCTAGCAGCTCCGTCGGGTCATCGGTGATCTCCTGGGTGCGCTCGCTCCATGCGCCGCCAGCAGCATGACCGCCGATCCGGCCGACTGGCGGCGCAGATGGCTGGCAGCAAGGTCGTGCACGGGAGTCGGCCGTCTAAACCAGGAGCCGGTCGGTGACACGGTCGGAGCTGTCCTGGGCCGGGCGATTTTACGGCTTTAGGTCAGGCCCTTACGCGCCGGACCTCGGCGAGCGGGACCCAGTTCCCCTCCAGCTGTTGTGCTGGCTGCGCTTAAGGCCTGCCGCGGCGGCTCTACCGGTCGAGGAATTCGAGGGCTTTCTGGACGAACTGTGCGTGGTACTGGAAGATGCCGCCGTGGCCGGCGTCGGGGTAGATGACCAGCTGGCTGTCGGGCAGGCGGCGGGCCAGGTCGGCTGAGTTCTTCGTCGGCACCATCTTGTCGCTGTCGCCGTTGGCGACGAGCACGGGCTGGTGGATGACGGACAGGTCGGAAGGCTGCTGCAGGCCCCAGCGGTGGATGGCCTTGAGCTGGGCGGCATAGGACCTAAGCGAGATCGCCTTGTCCCGGTTCTGCGCGCGTTCCTTCAGGCGTGCCAGGAACTCCTTTCCGGCGCGACGCCCGGTGGGGGTCCTGGTGAAGAAGAGGAACTGTTTGGGGTCGGTGAAGGTGAGCAGTCCCCGGATGGTGTCCAGATTCGAGATCCTGGTCACGTTCTTGATGCCCTCGCCGCCGGCGGGCCCGGTCCCCGCGAGGATGAGCCTGCGGACGAACTCTGGCTGGTCCTGCGCGATCACCTGGGCGATCATGCCGCCCATGGAGAAGCCGAGGAGGTCGACCTTGTTCAGGCCCATCGCGCGGATGAAGGTGACGGCGTCGGCGGCCATCGCCGCGATGGTGTCCGGCGTCGAGCCGGCAGAAGCGCCGACGCCCCGGTTATCGAAGGTGATGACCCGGCGTTGCGCGGCGATGCCGTCGACGACCCGGGGGTCCCAGTTGTCCAGGACCGCGGCCAGGTGGGTGAGGAAGATCACCGGCACCCCGGTGGCCGGCCCGAGCTCGCGGTAGGCGAAACTCACCCCGCCGGCGGCGATGGTGCGAGTCGGTGCGTCCTGGTACGACCTCACCACGTGGTGGCGGGTTTCTTGCTGGTCAGTCATAGCCGTGCCTTTTCTGTGGATGGGGTTTGTGTGCGCGTTGCCCAGGCATGGGCGGTAGGCGGTCCGGCGGCTTGTCGAGCCCCGGACCGGGCGGGGCCGGCGACATCTACGCCATCGTGACGACGACCTTGCCCTTGACCCGCCCTGAGTTGACGTAGTCCAGCGCCGCCGCGGTGTCCGCGAAGTCGAAGACCCGGTCGATGACCGGGCGGATCACGCCGGCGTCGACCAGCGCGGTGATCTGGCTCAGCTGCTCGCCGCTGGCGCGCATGAACAGGAACGAGTACCGCACTCCGTTCTTACGCGCCGCGCTCCTGACCTTGCGGCTGAGCAGGGCCATCACCGGCCGCAGAAGCGGCCTGCCCAGCTGCCCCGCGAAGTCCGGGTCGGGCGGGCCGCCGATCCCGATCGCCAGGCCGCCCGGTCGCAGGACCCGCAAAGACTTCATTACGTTCTCGCCGCCGAGGGAGTCCAGCACGACGTCGCAGTCCTGCACAACCTGCTCGAAGTCCTGCTTGCGGTAGTCGATCACCTGGTCGGCGCCGAGCCCGCGGACCCACTCGATGTTGGCGGTGCTGGTGGTCGTGGCCACGTAGGCGCCCAGGTGCTTGGCCAGCTGGATCGCGATCGTGCCCACCCCGCCGGATCCGGCATGAATGAGCACCTTCTGGCCGGGCTTGACGTCCGCCCGCTCGACCAGCGCCTGCCACGCCGTGAGGGCGACCAGGGGCAGCGACGCCGCCTGCGCCATTGTCAGCCCGGCCGGCTTGGCCGCCAGGTCGTCCTGGCTGACCGAGATGAGCCCGGCGAAGGTCCCGATCCGGCCGGTGTCCGGGCGTGCGTAGACCTCATCGCCCGGCGCGAACCGGTGCACACCGGGCCCGGCCCTCTCCACCACGCCGGCGAGATCGTTGCCGAGCACGAACGGCGGCTTGTAGGGCAGCACGAGCCTGAACTCGCCGGCCATGATCTTGGCGTCGAGCGGGTTGACCCCGGCGGCGGCGATCCGGACGAGCGCGTCATGGTCGCCAGTCTCCGGCTCGGGCATCTGCTGTGCTCGCAGCGTGCTGTCCTTGCCGTACTTGTCGACAACGAAAGCCTTCATGTGACAACCTCCTTCACGAATCCCGGGGTCAGCTGCTGCCCCAGGGATGAAGCGAGCGCCTTCGGCGGTCACGACAGGACGCTGGGACCCCTCGTCGGCCGGACTGTCCCCGTTCAGCTGGCCAGGTGGTTGATCTTGCGGATCTGCCTGTCGAAGACCCGGGCGGGGGCGATGCGGCGCAGCGTGCTGACGCGCCGGGCCCGCGAGCCTGCGGTGTAGCGCAGCTTCGGGTTCGGGTCAGTGGCTGCCGCGACGATCACCTTGGCGACGACGGCGGGGTCGCCGCCTGTCTTGATCCCCTCGGCCAGGATGTCGTCGAAGGTTTGCCGTCCCCGCTGGTAGGCCAGCAGCGGGGTGTCGCCCCGCACCACGTTCGCGTCGAACCGGGTACCGGTGTTGAAGGGCTCGACGAGCAGGACCCGGACGCCGTGCTCGCGGACCTCGTGGTCCACCGACTCGGAGTAGCCCTCGACCGCGTGCTTGGACGCGACGTAGCTAGCCATGAAGGGCTGCGGGGCAAACCCGGCTACGGACGAGATGTTGATGATGCGCCCGCGTCCCTGGGCGCGCATGTGCGGCAGGACGGCCTTGGTCATCCGGACGAGACCGAAGAAATTGACGTCGAACACCTTCTGGTCCTGCGCCATCGAGAATTCCTCGGCGGCGCCGGCTGAGCCGATGCCGGCGTTGTTGACCAGGACATCGATCCGCCCGGAGTGGGCGATCACCTGCTTAACCGCGGTAGTGACCGACTCGTCGCTGGTCACGTCGAGGTCTAGGAACGTCACACCGTCGCGCGGGGTGACGCGGGAAGCGTCCCGGCTCGTCCCGGCCACCTGGAAGCCGGCGCCGGCCAGCGCGAGCGCGGCGGCCTGCCCGAT
>DAIOWL010000681.1:3324-4366 GCA_036758545.1 Streptosporangiaceae bacterium
GCCGCAAGTGCTGAGCACCGGGCCGCGCGGCATGCGGCGGCTGGTGCCGATCACCTCGAAGCCCGCTTGGGCGAGCGCGAGTGAGGCTGCCTTGCCGATGCCGGAGGACGCGCCCGTTACGAGCGCCACCGGCTGAGTTGCTGTCATCCTGACTCCTTGAGCCTTTGGATTACGAACGTAATATTATCTTCGTAATACAATACGGTGAGATGAGGCGGAGGGCAAGCGGTCCGTCCGGGCGAGTGGAGGAACGCGTGGCGCGGTACGGCAAGGAGCACAAGCAGGCGACCAGGCAGCGGATCATCCAGACGGCCGGGCGCCGGCTCAAGCAAGACGGCATCGACGGCTCCGGGGTCGCCACGCTGATGGCCGACGCCGGGCTGACCAACGGCGCCTTCTACGCCCACTTCGCCTCCAAGGACGACCTGGTCGCCGCCGCGGTCGCCGACCAGCTACGCGCCCAGCGCGAGCAGTACAGCACCGCGCCGCCGGGCCGCGACGGCGTCGAGCTGATGGTGCGGGAGTACCTGTCGGCCGCGCACCGCGACAGCCCCGGCGACGGCTGCCCCTCCGCGGCGCTCCTCGCCGAGATCGGGCGCAGCGGCGAGGCCACCCAGCGCGCCTACACCGAGGGCCTGCTGGCCATCGCCGACGAAATCGCCGGCCGCCTCGCCCCGGACGACCCGCCCTCAGCCCGCGGCACAACACTCGCCCTGTTCGCCCTGCTGATCGGAACGCTGCAGCTCTCCCGGGCCCTCACGGACCGGCGGCTGGCCGACGAGATCCTGGAGCAGGGCATCAAGAATGCCCTCGCGCTGATCGACGCCGACGAGACCGCCTGACACATGGTGTTACGCGGATGACGGCCCGTCTCCCGGGTGGGCCAGGCCACGCCGGCGAGCGCGTCGTGAGCTGCCCGCCGATGAACCACCACGGCGCCGCGTCGACGGTTCGAGCCGACTGCCGTAGCTGCCACGCAGATCAGCCCGATCTGCCACAACGGTCAGGCCCAACTCGGTGACTGTGACTACGCGCCATATCG
>DAIOWL010000682.1:0-4360 GCA_036758545.1 Streptosporangiaceae bacterium
GCGAGGGCGATCCCGAACACGGTGGCCCAGTTGAGGATCTCCGCTGATGAGGGCGTGCTCGACTTCGTCTCGATGGTCATGCCCGCCGCGGCGGCGGTGAGCCTGGCGTCGGTGATCTGCGCCGCGGTCGGCGGGTGCGGGGCCTGGATCAGCCAGCCGGAGACGCTGGCGTGCAGGCCGAGCGCGTGGATGGCGTGCTCGGTGATCACCGTATTGGGGCCGGACGTGCCGGACGGGAGCGCATTGACCTGCTGGATCACCGGGTTGGCCACGCACGCGCCCTTCGGGCACGGGTAGCTGTTTGACCCGACGTCCTGCGGGCCGTGGCCGCC
Organism: Streptosporangiaceae bacterium; assembly: GCA_036758545.1. Classification (GTDB taxonomy): domain Bacteria; phylum Actinomycetota; class Actinomycetes; order Streptosporangiales; family Streptosporangiaceae; genus Palsa-504. The sequence goes on from DAIOWL010000682.1 coordinate 333, forward strand.
GCCAGAACCGCCTTTCTCGTAGAGGAGCTGCATCTGGGAGAGGCCGGACAATCCGGGCCGCGCGGTCAGGACGTAGGCGTCGGGATTGACGTCGGACGCCTTGATCCCGAAGGCCGCCAGCAGCTGAGGCGTGGCCACATACACCGGACCGGACCAGGAGCGCCCGGCCGCGGCGTGCTGGAGCGAGGCGCTGGCGTCATCGAGTCCGATGACGGTGTGCGAGCCGAGGCCCTTGGCGATGTCCTGGGCGACCGCCGCCTGGGCTTGCGGGGTACTGGCGGTGCCCGATGGGCTTGACCCGCCCGGTCCATTGCCCGGACCGCCACCGCGGTCCGAGGTGTACACGATGATCTGGTTCGAGGCCACATTCGGCCCGGCGTAGTCCAGGACGTTTCCGTACCGCTGCGCGGTCAGGACGCAGACCAGGGCGGCGATGAAGACGCCGAGGCTGATAGCCGACAGGGCCGAGCCCGACCGGGCCCGGTAGCGCGCCAGGTCGCGCAGGGCCAGCCGTATCGCGATCGGGGCGCGCCGCCCGAGACGGGCCAGGACCACCAGGCAGAAGGGCGCCAGCAGGATGATCGCGACGATGAGCAGGACGATGCCGGCAATGAGTTCCAGTGCCCCGCTGCCGTTGCCGTTGCTCTTGCCGGAGTACGACAGCAGGGCCGCGGCGATGACGAACAGGACCACGCCGGGCACCGCCGAGCGGTGTACCTGCTTGGGCGGGGCGGGCCGCCCGGACAGGGCGGCGACGACCGGGACCCTGGTGATCGAGCGGGCCGGCCGTGAGGCGGCGATGTAGGTGGCCACCACGGCCAGCCCGATCGCCGGGCCGATCACGACCCACGGCAGGTGGAACGGGCCGATGAGATGATGGGAACTCGATTCCAGGTGCGGCCGGTAGGCCAGCCAGGCGGCCAGGCCCAGGATGGTTCCGGCCAGCGCGCCGACCACACCCACCAGGACGCCGTTGGCCCGGACCACGAGCCGGATGTTCCGGTCGGTGGCGCCCAGCGCGCCGAGCATACCGAGCGAGCGCAGCCGGCGCTGCGCCAGCACCGTGAAGCCGCCCACCGCGACCAGGGCGATGAGCAGCATGCCCACCGTGGCCAGTGCGAGCACGATCGTCTCGGGGTTGAGCGGGTTACTGGCCACGGCCGACTGCCGGCTCTGCACGTTCGGGCCGAGGGAGTCCGGGTTCACGCCGGGCGCGTTGAACAGGACGGTGACCTGGGACGGCGCGGTAACCTGACCCGGAGCGACCAGGGCGAACTCGTCCAGCAGGCTCTCCGGGTTCCGCACGATGCCGGTGACCTGGCGGGTGATGCCCCCTTGGTGCCACTCGTCGCCGATCTTGAGGTTGAAGGCCGACGCCACGCCGCCGGTCACCGCCACCTGACCCGGACCAGCCGGGTAGTGCCCGGAAACCAGGGCGAGCATCGGCTGCCCGAACGGGCCGGCCGGGTTCTGGGCGCGCAGGTCGTAGGTGCTGATCGAGCCGGGTATGGCGACGACCTGGTTCTCGATCACGTCAACGCGGCCAAAGCGATGCTCGAGCGCGGCGATCTGGCTGGCCATTTTCGCGCCGGCCGGCTGCGGGCTGCCCGGTTTCGCGGCGGCCAGCTGGAACGTGGCCATGTCCTGGGCCGTGCCGAAGCCTGCGCCGGCCGGCGGCGGGGTGTTGGTGGCCACCGCCGCCCCGACGACGGTGGCGGCCAGCGCGACCACGATCAGCGCCAGGACCAGCATCTGCTGCCGCCACTCGCGGCGGAACATCCGCCACGCCCATCGGATCACGGCCCGGCGGGCGGGAACGCCCCCGTTTCCGGCTCCCGCCTGCGCCGTGTGGTCGAGCAGCGCCGTGCTCATTGTCCCGGTCCCGGCGTGAGCAGGGATTCGGGCCCCGGCACGGGCAGGGTCTGGTCGGTCACCCGCCCGTCCCGCAGGAACACCACCCGGTCGGCCCACGAGGCCAGCTGCGCGTCGTGGGTGACCACCACCGCGGCCACGCCGCGCTTGCACGCGGCGTGGATCAGCCGCATGACCCCTTCGCCGTTGACCGAATCGAGCGCCCCCGAGGGCTCGTCGGCCAGCAGCAGCTGGCGCTCCCCGACCACAGCCCGGGCAATGGCCACCCGCTGCCGCTCGCCGCCGGATAGCTGATCGGGGAAGCTGGCCGCCCGGTCCGCCAGCCCGAGCTCGTCCAGGGCTTGCAGTCCGGTCGCGCGGGCCTTCCTGGCCGGCACGCCGTCCAGCTCGAGCGGCAGCGTGACGTTCTCCGTCGCGGTCAGCCCGGGCAGCAGGTTGAAGTCCTGGAACACGTAGCCGATGGAGCGGCGGCGCAGCCGCGCCTTGGCGTTGCGGGACAGCGCGGACAGCTCCTGCCCGCAGACGCGCACCTCGCCGGTGCTCTGCTCCTCCAGGCTGCCGGCGATGGTCAGCAGCGTGGACTTCCCCGATCCGCTCGGTCCCATCACGGCCACCATCGTGCCCGCGTCGACCGACAGGTCGATGTCGCGCAGCGCGTGCACCTCGGCGGCCCCCCGGCCGTAGGTGCGCGACACGCGGCGCATTTCCAGCACGCTCATTTTCTTGCTCCAACTCTGCGCCGCACTCTCGGCACGGCCTGCGTCGTCCCCGTTGTCTTGCTGGCCTGAGTCTGGCCAGCCTGTGTCGTGTCGGCCTGTGTCGTGTCAGCCTGGGCTGCGTGGGCCTGGGCCGCGTCGGCCTGGGCCGCGTCGGCGGCGGCGCGCTTGATGCGGCCGTCCGCGCTGTCGAGCCAGCGGACCACGGCGTCGAGCCGGAAGAGTTCGGCGTCCACCACCAGGGCCAGGCTCATGTCGGACTCGGCTTCGGTCTCCTTGATCCGGGTCCACTGCTGCATCAGCTGCACCAGGTACCTGCGGTGCACCTGGATCACGTCCCGCACGTCTGTCCCCGGCACCCGCAGCGCCACCAGGACCTTCATCACCAGCTCGTCCCGCGGCGGCGAGCTCATGTCGGGCGGCGTGCGCAGCCACCCGGTCAGCTCGGTCGCGCCCGCCGCGGTAATCCGGAAACCCTTCTGCGGCCCGTCCTGGCCGTCGTCATCGGACTCGACCAGCCCGTCGCGCTCCAGCCGCTGCAAGGTCGTGTAGACCTGGCCCACATTCAGCGGCCAGACCTCCCCGGTCCGCGCCTCGAACTCTTCGCGCAGCTGAAGCCCGTACTTCGGCCCCTCGCTGAGCAGCGCGAGCAGCGCGTGCCGGACGCTCATGCGTTCACCATAACGAGTAGCATACTCGGTATAGTACTCGATATGCCCGGGCGTGCAACCGGTTTCGGCCGGGGTGGGCCGACGGCGCGGCCGCAACCACCGGACGGCCGAGGGGCGGCTCGGGCAGGGCGGCGAGTGCGACCGCGATCCACGGGGCGGCTTGCGAGGAGCGGCTCGCGCGGCCGCTGGGCACTCCGGGGTGCGCTGGACGGATGCGGGCTGGTGTGACGGGGTCGGCGGTGGGGCTGGAGGGACGCTGCCCGTGGTCCCCTTCAGGCTTCTTCCCGGCCTGAGGGGCCCTGGGAACCACGGCGATGTCACATCGCCGTGGTCAGAACCACTACAGAGTCACATTGCCGTGGTTGGGCTTGGATACGCGTGGGTGGCAAGAGATCGCTGGGGCATATGGGATGGAGAACTTCCGGCCGGGCTGGCTTGCGCTCTGTCGCAACCCCGCCAAGCACTGTGGACGGACGGGAAGGGATGCGGGCGTGAAGGATGGGGCGTGAGGGAACTGACGGCACGAAGCCAGAACCGGGACGATGTGACGTTGACCCGGTCATAACCGGGACGTTGTCACATCGTGCTGGTTGGACGCCGGCCGGTGGTGATGACCCTGGGGTCGCTGGGGCAAACGGGGCTCAGGGGGTGGGGGTGGGGTGCCGAGCCCGGGGGCGGGGTAGGGGTGGGCGCCGAGCTCGAGGGCGGGGTGGGGGTGGGGGTGGGGGTGGGACGCCGAGCCCAGGGGCGGGGGTTGGGGTGGGGGCGG
>DAIOWL010000683.1:0-4359 GCA_036758545.1 Streptosporangiaceae bacterium
TCTGACCCTATAAGGGCCGGGCCTCTTCCCAGCTCAGCCCGGTAGCAGGACGCTCCGGGTGAAAGCACAAGCTCGGGAGAGGAGACCCGGCAATGTCTGTCTACGTCGGAATCGACGTGCATCGCAAGCGCTCCCAGGTGGCGGTGGTCACCGAGGACGGGACGGTGCAGCTGAACAAGAACACGGTGAACGGGACCGCGCCGATCTTGCGGCTGATCGGGGACCTTCCGTCCGGGACGCCGGTGGCGTTCGAGGCCGCGTTCGGCTGGGGCTGGCTAATCCAGCTGCTGGAGGACTACGGCTTCGAGGCGCACATGGTGCACCCGCTGCGGTGCAAGGCGATCGCCTCGGCGCGGCTGAAGAACGACAAGGTCGATGCTGCGACCCTGGCCCAGCTGCTGCGGGCGGACCTGCTCCCGGAGGCGTGGATCGCCCCGCTGCAGGTGCGGCAGCTGCGCGCGCTGCTGCGGCACCGGACCGGGCTGGTGCGGCTGCGCACCCAGCTGCAGAACCGCATCCACGCAGTGGTGGCCGACTTCGGGTACGACCGGTCCGGCAGCTACCTGTCCGGGCCCGGCCGCGGCTGGCTGGCCGAGCTCGAGCTGCCCGCGATCTCCCGTGAGCTCGTGACCGACTACCTGGCCGTCATCGACGGCCTGGCCCCGCTGACCGACCGGATCGACGGCGAGCTGCGCCAGCACGCCAAGGCTGATCCGCGGGTCAAGATCTTGACCACGCTGCCCGGCGTGGGCCAGTTCACCGCCTTGGTCATGCTGGCCGAGATCGGCGATATCACCCGGTTCCCCAGCGCCCGCAAGCTGGCCAGCTGGGCCGGTCTCACCCCCACCGTGCGCGGCTCGGACCTTCACGTCCGGCACGGGCACATCTCCAAGCAGGGCTCGGCCTGGCTGCGGTGGGTCCTCAACCAGGCCGCGCAGACCGCCAAGCGGTCCCCGGAATTCTCCGCCACCTACGCCGCCATCGCTAAACGGCGCGGGAAGAAGATCGCCACCATCGCGATCTCCCGCAAGCTGCTGACCCGCGCCTGGCACCTGCTCGCCGCGGGCCAGGAACCAGACCCGGCCAGTCCGGACACCAGCACGGCCACCGCGGCACACCCCCAGACCGGGAGGGTCACCAAGCCCCGGGCAAGCTCGCACCTTCGGCATGAGCCGGCCAGCGGCCGCGCTCGATCATCTGACTGAGCAGCCCGGTCCCCGGACACATGGTCATGGCAGCCGCCCGCACGCAGGCGGCGCCGGATGGGTGCTTGCGAGACCACTCCGCCAGCCAGGCCGGGGACGCACCACGACCCTCAAGAACCAGCACGAACACCCGATCTTCCTCGCTTCCGATGATCCGTCGCCGCTAGCCGGCCTCAAGCTCGTTCGTCCTCGCCGCTTCGCGGCTGCGGGCGCTCCAGCTTGACCCTCCAGCACGGCGACGTGAACTGGGCAGCTGCGAAGAAGATCCCAGAAGAACAGTCAGGCCCAGCCCGGCGACACCGTTAAAGCCGCCAGGCCAATGACCCACGCCCTCTTGACACAACTGGCCCTTATGGGTGCCGAATTGAGGGCGTTGGCCGCACGCATAGCTATGCGCTGACCGGCGGCGATGCCACATTTTTCGAATTGCTGCCGCGCACCGTTGTTCGTACCTCTGGATGGAGCCCTGCCGAGTCGGGACGCTTGATTGCCGTGGTCTTCCCTGTGTCCGCGCGCAGATCATTTCGTGTACGGGCGTCCTTAGGCCGGGGACTTCTCACGGCCACGGCCAAGCTGGCTCGGGTGCCTGGCCATGGTACGGCTGGGATTGGCCGGGCATAAGGGCGGGTCCTCGGTGGCAGCGGCTACCCCTGGGGTGGCGTGGGACGCCTGGCTGGCGGTGACCCGTGTCACTGCTGCATCGTGCTGTGGCGCAGACCGCTATGGCCCGGTCCGGCTGGGCTGTACGGCGGCCGCGGCCCGCATTATGGTACGGGGGTGGGGGAGTCTGCGGTGGCCGCCGCGGCCGGTGGAGTGCATGGTTTCCCGGCCGTGCTGACGAGCTTCATCGGCCGGGCCGGACCGGCGCGCGAGGTGGCGGGCCTGCTGGAGCAGCACCGGCTGGTGACGGTGACCGGGCCAGGCGGTGCGGGGAAGACCCGGCTGGCCGGCGAGGTGGCCCGGGGGGTGGCGGGCCGGTTCGCCGACGGGGCGTGGCTGGCGGAGCTGGCGCCGGTGCGGGACCCGGCGCAGGTTCCGGCGGTGGCGGCGGCGGCCCTAAAGGTACGGGAGCAGCCCGGTGTGCCGGTGGCGGAGGTGCTGGTGCGGGTGCTGGCCCGGCGGCAGCTGCTGCTGGTGGTGGATAACTGCGAGCACGTGATCGGCGCGGCCGCGGAGCTGTGCGCCGGGCTGCTGGCGGCCTGTGATGATGTGCGGGTGCTGGCGACCAGCCGGGAGCCGCTGGCCGTGGCCGGGGAGGCGCGGTACCGGCTGGGGCCGCTGTCCCTGCCCGGCGGTGATGCCAGGGAGGAGGCGGGCGGGTCGGAGGCGGTGGCGCTGTTCGCGGACCGGGCCCGCCAGGTGGATGCGGGCTTCACCCTGGACGGCCAGTCTGGGCCGGTGGTGGCGGGGTTGGTAGCGCGGCTGGACGGGATGCCGCTGGCGATCGAGCTGGCTGCGGCGCGGGTGGAGGCGCTCGGGGTGACCCAGCTGGCGGACCGGCTGGATGACCGGTTTGCGCTGCTGGCGGCCGGGGACCGGCTGGCGCCGTCCCGGCAGCGGTCGCTGGCGGCCGCGGTGGAGTGGAGTTACCGGCTGCTGGAGGAGGATGAGCGGCGGGTGTTCCGCGCGGTGTCGGTGTTCCCGGGACCGTTTACCCTGGAGGCCGCCGAGGCCGTTTCCGGGGAAGGCGCCGGTGCGGTGGTGCTGCGGCTGGTGGACTGCTCGCTGCTGGTGCCGCCCCGGGCCGGCCCCGATGGCCGGTTCCGGTATGCGATGCTGGAGACGCTGCGCGCGTACGGGGCCGGGCTGCTGGCCGCAGCCGGGGAGCAGGATGGCGCTGCCGCCGCGCTGGCCCGGTGGGCGGTGGTGGTGGCCGAGGAGGCCGCGGCGGGGCTGCAGACCGTTGAGGAGGAGCTGGCCGCGGTCCGGTGGCTGGACGCTGAGGACGCCACGATGTGGCAGGTGCTGGCCTGGGGCATGGACCACGACGCGGATTTCGCGCTGCGGCTGGCGGTCGCGCTGGCGCCGTGGTGGTTCCTGCGGGGTCGGCTGGCGGGTCAGTACCCGCTGCTGCGCCAGGCCGCCGGGCGCGCCGTACCGGGCAGTGCCAGGTGGTGCGCCGCGCAGTTCTGGCTCGGCCGCCTGGCGGGGGTCTCGGGTGATGCGGCCGCATCGCTGGGCCATTTCACTGCGCTGCGGGACGCGGCCGCCGAGCGGGAGCCGTCCCGGGTACTGGCCGACGGCCTGGCCCTGCGGGCGGCAACATTGTCCACGATGGGCCGGTACGCCGAGGCAGCCAGCGATGCCCTCAGCGCCGTGGCCGTGGCCCGGGAGCTCCGGTACCCGGCCGCGGAGGCGGTGGCCCTGGCGAACCTCAGCGACGCCGCCCTTGGCACTGGCGACCATGACCGGGCCGTGCGGCTGGCCCGGCAGGCCGCGCAGATCACCGACGGCGTCCCCGGCTGGAGAGCCCGCTGGGTCAGCTACGTCTTGACCGGTGTACTGATCGAAGCCGGGGACCTGGCCGCCGCCGAAGCCCGCCTGCGCGGCGACCTGGCCCGGGCCCGCCATGCGGGGGACCTGTTTATCCAGGGGGGCCTGCTGGCACTTATCGTGACGTTGGAGCTGGACGCGGGCCGCCTCCCGGACGCCGCGGCGCACCTGCGGGAATCGCTCCAGCTCGCCACGCGTACCGGCAACTGGGAAAGGACCGGCAACGCCCTGGACGGCTGCGGGCTGCTGTGCGCCGCGACCGGGCGCCCCGCCGAGGCCGCCACGGTATGGGCCGCGCACGCCGCGCTCTGCCGGCATGAGGGGTCCGCAGACTGGCCCGCGGATGCGCGCCGTCGTGAGGGGCCACTGCGTCAGGCCCGGCAGGCGCTCGGACCCGACCGGGCGCGGGCGGCGGAGGAACGCGGCGCGGCGATGAGCCTGGCCACCGCCGCCGAGTACGCTCTGATGCTCACCGACTCCGGCCCGCCGCAGTCGGCGTCGCCGGGCGGCGGGACGCTTAGCGCCCGGGAACGGGAGCTAGTCACCCTAGTCGCCCGGGGCTGCACCGACGCGCAGATCGCCGCGCAGCTGTATATCAGCGTCCGGACCGTCCGCTCGCACCTGGACCGGATCCGGGACAAGACCGGCTGCCGCCGCCGCG
>DAIOWL010000684.1:0-4353 GCA_036758545.1 Streptosporangiaceae bacterium
TACGGCGCGCTGTTCCTGCTGCCGCTCTACTACCAGCAGGTTCGCGGGGCGAGCGCGCTCGGCGCGGGACTGCTCCTGGCCCCGCAGGGCATCGGCGCGCTGCTGCCCAGGACGCTGGCGGGCAAGCTGACCGACCGGATCGGCCCCCGGCCCGTCGTGCTGGCCGGCATGGCGATCGCGGCGGCGGGCACCGTCCCATTCGCGCTGGCCGGGGCGCACACCAGCGAGCTGCTGCTTAGCCTGGTGCTGGTGGTCCGCGGCGCCGGGCTGACGACGGCCAACATCGCCCTGATGGCCGGCGCGTTCACGGGGCTGCCCCGTGAGTCGGTCCCCGACGCCAGCAGCGTGACGCGGATCATGCAGCAGGTCGGAGGCTCGTTCGGGACCGCCGTGCTCGCGGTGATCCTGGTGGGCCATTCCTTCCAGGCGACGTTCTGGTGGTCGGTGGCGTTCACCGCCCTGGCGGTGCTGCCTGCGGCTATGCTGCCGGCCCGCCGCGCCAGCCAGGGGGCCGGAGCGGGGAGCGCGTAACCGTCTCCCGGCGCGGCGACGGCACCGCGACCGGCCAGCAGGCCTCGGCCCAGACGGTCCGGCCCGGGTAGGCGTCGCGGAAACCCCAGCGGGTGGTGCAGGCGGCGACCATGGCGAGGCCCCGGCCGCCCTCGGCCATCAGGTCGAGCCGCCCGGCCGCCGGAACGGACGGGCCGCCGTCGTCGGTGACGGCGACGCGGGCTATCCCGTCCCGCGGGCAGTCGACCTCGACCGTGAACACGCCGCCGCGCCCCGAGGCGGTGTGCGCGATCGCGTTGGCGCAGAGCTCGGAGACGCAGGCCATCAGCGTCTCGCGGGCCGGGCACCCGGTCAGCAGCTCACCGACGAACCGGCGTGCTTCCGGTACGGACGCGGGCGTGCCCCGGTAGGTACGGGCCCACGGACGCGTCGAGCGGACTGGACCCAAGTGCAGTACCGGGTAGGCACCTGTCACCGTAGGTCACCCCCTGACGACTAGCTTCTACTGTAAGTGACGCGCAAGTGCGCGAAATGGTTCAAACGGACCTATCCCGCTGCATCTATTCGGGGTCGATGGCACATCGGGTCGGCTAGAACCGGACCAACGGCACATCGACCCAACGGGGGCGGCCGCTGGGACGGCACATCGACCCAACCGGGGGGCGGCCGCTGGGACGGGCGGGAAGTCAGTGGCGACCCAAGGGGGGGCGGCCGCTAGGACGGGCGGGAAGCCGGTGGTGGGGCAGGCGGCCCGGCCCGTTCGGAAAATTGCTGGTTACATCGTTTGTTTCGCACCCTTTTGCCCCTTCCGTGGCGGACGAGTCGGAGGGACACTATGGGGATCAAGCACCATTAGGAGGAGCAGATGGAGGCGAGCCCGTCCAGCACACCTGGGCTTAAGCGTTCGCTGTCGGTGTGGGCAGCGGTGGGCCTGTCGGTCGCGCTGATGGCGCCGAGCATGGCCGCGAACATCAACCCGCAGGGAAGCGCGCTGCACGCGGGCCGCGCCGTGCCGCTGACCTTCCTCATCGCGGCCGTCGGCGTGCTCTTGGTGGCCTACTCCTTCGTCCGGCTGTGCCAGTACTTCCACCACTCGGGCTCGGTGTACGCGTTCGTCGGCGCCACGCTCGGCCCGCGGACCGGGGTCGTCGCCGGCTGGGGGCTGCTCGGCACCTACACCTTCTACGCCGTCGTCACCTCGGCCGCGGCCGGCATCTTCGGCACCGCGTTCCTGCAGGAGGTCGGCATCTGGCACAACCCGCCGACCTGGGCGCCGTTCGTGCTGCTCGCGGTGGCGCTGCTGCTGGCCCTGTGGCTGGCGATCATGCCGGTCAGGCGCGGCGGCCACATCCTGCTGACGGTGGAGGGCACCACGGTCGCGCTGATCCTGGTCGTCACCGCGGTCGTGCTGGTCCGGCTGCTGGCCGGGAACGCGCCGGGCGGGCACACGTTCACGCTGAGCGTGTTCTCGGTGCCATCGGGGACTCCCGTCAACGAGGTGTTCCTGGGCGTGGTGTTCGGCTTCCTGTCGTTCGCCGGGTTCGAGGCGGCGGCCACCCTGGGCGAGGAGGCCCACCGGCCGACCCGGGACATCCCGCGGGCCATCCTCGGCACGGCCATCTTCGGCGGCCTGTACTTCGTGATCGTCACCGCGGTCGAGGTGATGGGCTTCGGCGCGGACCCGGCCGGCGTCAAGGCGTTCACCAGCTCGCAGTCGCTGCTGGGCGACCTCGGCTCGTCCTACGTCGGCAGCTGGGTCGGCGACGTGATCACGCTGGGCACCGCGATCAGCGCGTTCGGCTGCTGCCTGGCCTGCGTGGTCGGGGCGGCCCGGCTGGTCTACGCGCTGTCCAGAGACACGGCCGGGCCCCGCGGATTGGGCCAGAGCCACCCGCGCTGGGGCACCCCGGTCTGGGCCACCGTCGCGGTCGTCGTGGCCGCCGCCATCATCGTCATCGTCGAGACCGCGGTGTCCGCCCAGGCCAACGCGTTCAACAGCTTCCTGTGGTCTGGCACCATCGGCACGCTGATCCTGCTGGTCGTCTACGTGCTGGCCTCGGTGGGCTGCATCATGCTGGTGTTCGTGCGGCACAAGCTGCCGGTGCCGATGTGGCAGATCATCGTGCCGATCGCGGGCCTGGTCGTGCTGGGGTACACGCTGTACCGCAACGTGTGGCCGTGGCCGGCCGGCTCGGCCGCGTGGCTCCCGCTGACATCCGGCATCTGGCTGGTCGTGGCGGTGGTCGTGGTGATCTTCGCGGCGGGCACGGCGCGCAAGCTCGGCGCGGCGCTGGCCGCCCGCGAGGGCATCAGGGCGCCGGGCACCGAGGAACCCGAGCCCAGGCTGGCCGCGGCACGGGACGAGACAGCTTAGTGGCGGAGCTGCTCCCCTACGTCGCCGGTCAGCCCCTGGTCGACCACCACTGCCACGGGGTGCTGCGCCGCGACGCGGACGTGGCCACGCTGGAGTCGATGCTGTCCGAGGGGGCCGGTTTCCCCGGCGGTTCGGTGTTCGACTCGCAGGCCGGGTTCATGTTCCGGCGGCTCTGCCCGCCGGTGCTCGGCCTGCCGCCGCACGCCGAACTCGGCGACTACGCGACCCGGCGGGCCGAACTGGGCAGCACCGAGGTGAGCAAGCGGTTCCTGGTGGCCGCCGGGGCGTCGGCGCTGTGCGTGGACACCGGCTACGTCCCGGAGCCGATCACCTCCCCGGCCGAACTCGGCGACCTGGCGGGCGCGACCGCGCACGAGGTCGTCCGGCTGGAGCGGGTGGCCGAGGACGTGGTCGCGGCCGGGGTGGGCGCGGCCGGGTTCGCCGACGGGGTCCGGTCCGCGCTGGCGACCAGGACCGCGTCGGCGGTCGGGGTGAAGTCGATCGCCGCGTACCGGACCGGTCTCGATCTTGGGGCCGAACGGCCGGCGGACTCCGAGGTCGCGACCGCAGCCGGGCGCTGGCTGGCGGACGCTCAGCCGGGGACTCCGCGGCTGGCGGACGAGACACTGCAGCGGTTCCTTATCTGGTGCGGCGTGGACCTGCGGCTGCCGGTGCAGTTCCACGTGGGCTACGGGGACAGCGACGTGGACCTGCACCGCTGTAACCCGCTGCTGCTCACCCCGCTGCTGCGGGCCATCGAGCCCACCGGGGTGCCGGTGATGCTGCTGCACAACTACCCGTACCATCGCGAGGCCGGCTACCTGGCCCAGGTGTTCCCGCACGTCTACGTGGACGCCGGGCTGGCAACGCACAACCTGGGCGCGCGCGCCCCGGCGCTGCTGGCCGAGGCCCTGGAACTGGCGCCGTTCGGGAAGTTCCTGTACTCCTCGGACGCGTTCGGCCTGCCCGAGCTGTACTACCTGGGCGCGACGCTGTTCAGGTCCGCCCTGTCCGCGTTCCTGCGCACCGGCCTGGAGGAGGATCTGTACACCGAACGGACCGCGGCGCGGCTGGCCCGGATGCTCTGCGCCGACAACGCCAAGCGTGCCTACCGGCTCGGCGATCAGATGTAATGGTGATATGAGGGTCCTGTCGGTCAACGTCGGCCATCCGCAGCCGAACCCGTGGAAGACGATGAAGCTGACCGGCATCGACAAGCGGCCGGTGGACGGGCCGGTCATGGTCACCAGGCCGCGCGCCAAGGGCATGGGCATGGTCGGGCTGGCCGGGGACCGGGTCTACGACGTGCGGAACCACGGCGGCCCGGACCAGGCGGTGTACGCCTACGCGCGGGAGGACCTCGACTTCTGGGCGGCGCAGCTCGGCCGGACCCTGCCGAACGGGGTGTTCGGCGAGAACCTGACGACCGAGGGCGCCGACGCCAACGGCGCGCTGATCGGCGAGCACTG
>DAIOWL010000685.1:0-4352 GCA_036758545.1 Streptosporangiaceae bacterium
CACTGCTGACTGCGTCATCTGGAGGGCATCGGCGGCGCCGGAGAAGGAACCGCAGGTCGCGATGCTCTCCAGTACCTGGAGCCGCCGGACATGAGATATCAGTTCCACTAATGGATGTTAACAAGACTGCATTGCCTCTAATAGCCGCGGCGGGCTAGCGTCACCGCAGAACATGCAACTCAACCAGCCAAGGAGAAGAAAGTGCCGCTCATCAACGTCAAGCTCATCGAGGACGTGTTCACCCCCGAGCAGAAGCGTCGGATCGTCGAGGAACTCACCGACGCGATGGTCGCCATTGAGGGCGAGAGCATGCGCCAGGTCACCTGGGTCGTGGTCGAGGAAGTCCGCAGTGGCGACTGGGGGATCGCGGGCAAGCCACTGACCACACAGGATGTCAGGGCCCTCGCCACCGCACCCGCCTGATCGGGCAGCGGCTGGGGTGGGAGCGCTGGCTCGCATGGAGGCTGGCGTGCACTTGCCGCAAGTGGAGTTCGCCGGGGAGGGGTTGTCGCTGCGGCGGCTCGCGGACACGGTCGATGCCGCGCGCGCGAACGGGTTCGCGGCGGTCTCGGTCAATGATCATTTCCTGTTCGGCGCGCCGTGGCTTGACGGGCTTACTGCTCTGGCTGCGGTGACGGAGCGGTCGGAGCCGATGACGCTGGCCACCACGGTGTCGCTGGCGGCGCTGCGCGGGCCGGTGCCGTTGGCCAAGACGGTGGCCGCGCTGGACGTTCTGTCTGGTGGCCGCGTGGTCGCCGGTGTGGGGGCGGGCTCGTCACGGAGCGACTATGACGCGCTCGGTGTCGGCTTCGAGGGCAGATGGCAGCGTTTCGAGGAAGCCGTGATGCTGCTGAGGGCGCTGCTGAGCGGGGCCGATCCGCCCGCCGGCGGCAGGCATTTCGCGGTCCCGCAGGCGCGGTTGCTGCCGGTGCCGCGGCCCGCCGGGGCAGTGCCGCTGTGGATCGGGAGCTGGGGGTCGGCTGCCGGGATGCGCCGGGTGGCGCGGCTCGGCGACGGGTGGCTGGCGTCGGCGTACAACATCACCCCGGCTGGCTTCGCCGCGGCCAGCGCGCTGCTGCGGGAGGAACTGGCGGCGGCGGGCCGGCCGGCGGAAGGCTTCCCGCACGCGCTGGTCACGATGTGGGCGTGGGTAACCGAGGATCGCGCCGAGGCCGACCGGGTCATTACCCATCGTCTGGCGCCGCTGCTGAGGCGTGATCCCGCGGCGCTGCGCGGCCGGGTGTGCGTAGGGCCTGCGGGGATGTGTGCTGAGCTACTGTCCGGATTCGCTGAGGCGGGATGCAGCCGGGTGCATTTCTGGCCGCTCGGCGCCGAGCGGCGCCAGATCGACCTGATCGCGTCGAAGGTGCTGCCGGGCGTCCGGCCATGACCGCGAGCTGAGGCGGCCCTGGGGCCAGCCCTGCCGCTACGGCGATGCAACGGACGTGAGCTGAAACATGAGCCCGATAGGACGAAGGTGCCGAACGGGCCAGGCGAACTCGCCTTGGTTCAGTGATGACGCGGGCACCAGGCTGGCCGCACATCCTCTTCCACGGCAAGCCGGTACGGGTGTATCAGAACGGCGGCTGAACAACTCCTTGATCGTAACGGATAGTTTCATCTGAACTGGGTGCATCTTTCCTGAGCACCGGAGTTGCTCGCTCCGTGGTGGCGGCCGTGAGCCCGATCCCCTGGAAGGCTTGGCGTGGACGACCAGCAGGCACACCTTCGCTACGTCATTTCGCTGGCACCGTACGGCAGCAGCAGCGAGGCCTTCTTCCGCTCCGCTTCCGGGGACGAGGAGATCCTGGGGGAGCTACGCCGACGAGCCGAGGCGGCGCACGACGCCGCGGCGGCGGCACACTATCAGGCTCTGGCCCTGGCGGCGTCCGGACAGGCTCGGCAAGCGGTCCCGCTGTTCCAGCAGCTTGTCGAGGCTTTTCCCGACGAAGACAGGTACCGCCTGAACCTGTCCGTCGCCTACGCGTTCCTCGGACAGCTGGACCTCTGCGAGTCGGAGCTGAACGAGATCGCCAGGAGGAGCTCGGATCCCGGCACGCTGGCCGATGTCAGGGCCAGGCTGGCCGCGGTGTCGGCGGACCGCCGGCAGGCGGAGCTTGAAGCCAGGCAGGCATCCCTGCAGACGACGGTGCTCCGGAAGAAGGTGCAAGCGGGAACCGCGAGCCAGGAGGACTACTTCCTCCTGGCTCGTCAGCTCGTCGGAAACGCCGGAGCTGGCACGTCGGAGACCGGCTGGAGCGAGGCGACGGCCTTCCTGGAGAGTGCGAGCGAGCGCTTCCCGGACGACGTGCGGTTCCTCGAGCTCCTGGCGACGTGCTACCTGATCCAGTACCGGGACGAGCCATTGAATGCCCTGATCCCGCGGCTCCAGAGGCTCGCTCCGGAGTCGTCCGTGCTCGCCCAGGTTAAGGCCGCCATCCAGTCGGAAGAACCTGGGGCTGGAATGCCGGTAGGCAGCGACGAGCGGATGGCACGGGCATGGTTCCAGCAGGCGGCCGAGGACCAACCATCGGCGGAGGAGGCCGTGCGGGAGCTGAGTCACCTCGTGAACCGCTTTCCGATGAACCCGCACTACCGGATGTACTACGCCATGGCCCTGTTCGTCAGAGGGCACCATGATCAGGCACTGCACCAGGCGGATGTGCTCGCGCCGCTCGTGGGCAACGACTACATCGGCAACTACAACATCGGGCAGGTCTACACTCGCTGCGGTCAGCCGGTGAAGGGGCAGCATCATCTGGAGATCGCGCTGGCCGCGGCGACGACGGAGCAAGACCGCGACGACGCGAGCGAGATGCTCACCGCCGCGCAGCGGCTGTCGACCGGGTGAACGGCCATGCCCTTCCAGGATCCGGATCTCGTCGATCGCCTGATGTTCGGCTCGGTGGCCGACGTCGAGGCTCACGTCCGGCAGCTGGATCCGGATGATCGTGAGAAGCTGCTGGCCGCGCTGCGTGACCGCGCTGCCGCGTACGAGCGGGACAACGCGAGCGAGGAACTGGAACTGGTCCGGTTCGTGCTGGGAGTCGCGGAGGCCGGGAGCAACGAGACGACGCCCCAGCCGGCGCTGATCACGACGCGCGACGAGCTCGATTCCGCCGCCACGAGGTGCTCCGACCCGGACGAGGCGATCGATCTCTTCCAGCAGTACGACGAGCTGCTGACGGAGGAGGAGCGTGCCCTGCTTCGCGAGGTCACCGAGTCCCGCGCGGAAGCGAAGCGGCTTCATGCCGCGGGGAGCCTGGCCGAGGCAGCGTCCACCCTGCGCCGGGCGGCGGTCCTGTGTCTGCAGCTGGGGTTGAGGTTCCCGGCCGCCGCCCTCGGGCTTACCGTGGCGGAAGCCCGAAGTCGCCTGGGGCGTCTGCGCGCCGCCCTGGCCGACGCCCGCACCAGTGCCGAGATCGCGGACCAGGCCGGGCTCCCGGAGCTGGCCCTGCGAGCGTGGCTTTTCGCCGCCGACATGCTGGAGGATCTCGACCAGGGAGACGCGGCCGCGGCCGAGTACGACAGGGTCGCGACGCAGGCCGCGGCGAGACAGTCGCGAGCAGTTGAGTTCCGGGCCAGGGTCGGCTTGGCCAAGTCCTTCCACAACCGCGGGCGCCACCTGGAGGCGGCGTCCGTATTTCGCAACGCTCTGCTGTCCGTTGCCGCCTGGGGGGCACCGGACCAGATGGCGGCGTTGCGCAACAACCTCGGCGACGAACTGCTCGCCCTGGGCCGTGCCGAGCAGGCCGCCGGAGAGTTCCAGGCCGCCCTGGCCCTCCGGAAGGGCGCGGACTTCGGCAATTTCGGCTGCGTGCTCAGCCTCTTCGGCCTCGGCGACGCCAAGATGCTGCTGGGCGAACGGGAGGAAGCGTACGAGTACTGGCGCCAGGCCTATCAGCTGGGGTTCTTCTCAGGGGACCTCGACCGGCTTCTCACCGATTTCGCCGGCCGCGTCGTCGCTCACGGAATCGATATGTCGGGCCGGGGTGTCGCCGTGATGGGGGAGATCCCGGACAACACCGCCGGAATGCTCAGAATCGGGCTCGACAGCGCGATCCACGGCGGCGCCCCGGCCCGGGCCCTGCTATTCGCCTCCTGGCTGGCCCACGAGCTCGCGTCGGCGGGCGACGTGGCGGAGAGCATTGCTCTGTGCCGCGACATGCTGACGCGATACGCGGACGTAGACAAGCGGTCGACGGTCCTGCAGTCTCTCCGCATGAACTACGCGTCCCTGCTACTGCGCCAGGGAACCGCCGGCCGCCAGGAAGCTCTCGACGTGCTGTGGGACAGCTACACGATGATCGACGGCCAGATGGAGGAAACCCTGCTCGACGAGCGGCGTGGCG
>DAIOWL010000686.1:0-4325 GCA_036758545.1 Streptosporangiaceae bacterium
GGTACTTGACCGCTTACTTCCGGATACGGTTGGCTCGATAGCGGGTGTTCAGATGCCGACGGCGGCGTAAGAAGCCGGTAATGTTCTCGGCCGGACGCTGACGTCGTGTGGCCCTCGCGGCGACTTCGGCCAGATCTGACGACTGCTGCGCATCCTGCAGGGCGATCTTCAGGAATCCTCGCCCGACCGAGAACGTGATGGGCTGACAGCGCGGAAGGCGCCAGGACGAAGCGGGCTCCCCCGTACCTGGCTGACGAGGGTCCGATGGGCGGCGTGGAGGGTGCGGACGGCCGCGCGCGAGAGGCCGGGTTTGACTGGCGGCCGCCCGCCGCGCGGCCGCCCGGGCTTGGTCGGGATCCACAGGTAGCCAGGGTCGCTGCCCTCGAGCTCGGCGACGATCGCCGCCCGGACGTCGAGCCACCGGTTCAGGATCTGCACGGTAGTGCCGCTGAGCGGGCAGGAACCGTCGGTGATATCGACCCGCGCCTCACCGTCCAGGTGCAGGGCGCTGACATTGAGCCGGGCGAGTTCGGGCACGTTCCGGCCGGTGTCGGCCACGAGCGCGGCCACGGCGGCGGTGCGGATCGCCGTGGCCGCATTGGCGTGGATGGGCCTGCGGACGGCCAGGTCGTGCAGCAGGCGCTCGGTGTCAGCCGGGGTCAGGTAGTCGCCAGCAGCGGGCGGCCGTCGGTCGTAGCGGTCGGGCAGGCAGAGGAACTCGGCAAAGGCGTTATAGGTGTCGATACGCACGCGCATCGAGTTGGAGTACGCGACGGCGGCGGGCCCGCCGAGGGTATTACGGCTCCTGGTCTTGCCGTCGGCCGCGTCAGCGAGCCAGGCGGCAGCGCGCGCGGGCTCCATGAGCTCACCGACCGAGATATCGGCCGTACCGGCGGCCTGCTGGACGTGCTGCAGGTACTCGTCCAGGAAATGCCGCCGGATCCGCCGGGTGGTGATGCTGAAGTCCCGACGGGCTAGATGACGCATGAAGTCATGGATGGCCTCATCCGCGGGCCTGCGGTTCTCCCCCGTCGACATGCCGGGAAGATTACACGCTTCTTGCTGATAACAGCAAGAAGCGTCCAGCCAATACCACCCTGCCTACCTACAGCCCACATGCGGTCCGGGCCGAACCAACTCGAATCAAACCGGTCCACTTCGATCCGACCCGATCCCCCCTCTCAAGCAGCAGGATGGACGCAGGTGCAATTACTCCACGCTTCTTGCTGTTATCATGCCTCTGACCAGGCGGGAGCAGGGAGCAATAAGCGCCATCACCAGCTGCTATCCGGCTTCGCGTGCTGCTACGCGGGCCTGCTCCAGCTGGTCGACGCTGACCGGACCGCTCCCCGGCAGGCCCGCGACAGTCCACGCCTGCTGCGCCCGGGCCACGTCCCCGCCCGCCTCCTCCAGCACCATCTTCTTGGCCGCGGTGCTGGGTACGGCGCCGTCGGCACCGAGGTCCATCAGGTGCGCCAACATCCGGACCGACTGGTTCCGCTGCCCTGTCTTCCGCTCGTTGTACCGGTAGATCAGCACCCAGCGTCCCTCCAGGGAGCGGGCCCGCTGGATCATCGCCTGGCCGCGGTCGGTGTCCTTCTGCTCGGTGCGGATCGGCTCGCTCTCGCCCGACGGCAGGCGCAAGGTGAGCAGCCCGCGGCGGCTCGATTCCTCGATCTCGACCTTCTCCAGGAACGCGATGAAGGTCCGCGCCGACTCCAGCCGCTCGATGTCCTGCTTCGCCTGCTGGGCGATCAGGTGCAGGTCTACGGTCAGGCCGTGGACCCGGCGGCCCCACGCCGCCTCCTCCCCAGGCGGACACGGTCCTGCCGCGTGGGCGGCCGCGATGACCAGGCTGTAGTGGCTGTCGTCCACGGGCCCATTATGGTCCGCCCGGTATCAGGACGGGTGCAGGCGAGTGCCCGCTCCCCCTCGTGTCCGCAGCCAGCCAGGCCACGCTTCTTGCTGTTATCACGACCGAGACGGGTGGTCTCCCGGGATGGCGGCGGTGCCTCTCCTGGTCCCGGGGCTGATACGGTGCCCCGATGGCGAGAGGGGCACTGGACAGCGCGGGGCATCCAGCCGGGGTCCTGGTACTGATCACCTCCGCGGCGTTCGCGGTGACGCTATCCGCCTACCGCCGCCGCGACCGGATGGCGTGGGCGTACGCGCTGATCACGCTGGTCTTCGTGGTGACCACGGTGGCCAACATGGTGGAACGGCCAGACGGGCTCAAGATCGCGGGCTGCTTCATCGCCGCCATCTTGATCGTGTCGCTGGTCTCCCGGGTGATCCGGGCCTACGAGCTGCGCGCCACCGGTATCACCTTCGACGAGGCCGCGGCCGGCTTCCTGCGGGAGGCGGTTCCCTCCGGCGTCATCAACGTGATCGCCAACGAGCCGAACGAGCGGGACGAGCAGGAGTACCGGGCCAAATGGCGGGAGGAGCGGGAGGTCAACCGGATCCCGGAGGACGAGCCCACGGTGTTCCTCGAGGTGTCGGTGGCCGACGCCTCGGAGTTCGAGGCAGACCTGGAGATCCGCGGCGAGGAGCGGTTCGGCTACAAGGTGCTGACCGTGAGCAGCGCCGCGGTGCCCAACGGCATCGCCGCGATCTGCCTGGCCATGCGGGACGAGTTCGGGCTCATCCCGCACGTCTATTTCGACTGGACCGAGGGCAGCCCGCTGTCCCACTTCCTGCGCTTCATCTTGTGGGGCTCGGGCGAGGTCGCGCCGGTCACCCGCGAGATCCTGCGCCGGGCCGAACCCGACCGGTCCCGCCGTCCGCACGTGCACGCGGGCTGAGGACCGGCCGGATCCGACCACCGGCGAATTACAGCTGTGTCGTTACTGGCTTACTTTGCCCGGCGAGGGTAGTTGAGAGGGCGACCAGACAGCGGTTCGCGGTCCCCGATAGGAGGATCCCCGTCCATGTTCCGTCGCAGTGCCCTCTCCGCCACGGCATCCCTCGCGGTCGTCCTGCTCGCCGTGACCGGGTGCAAGATCCAGGTCTCCGGCGCCGCCCCGGACGGCACCTCTACCGCGGGCGCGGTGCAGGCCGGGACCTCGGGCGTGACCAGGTCCGGACCACTGATCGTCGAGCCGGGCGCGGGCTTCTCCCCCGTCTACAGCCTCCTCAACGGCGCCCGGCACAGCATCGACATGACCATGTACGAGTTCTCCGACACCGCGGCCGAGCACGACCTGGCGGCCGCGGCCAGGCGCGGCGTGCAGGTGCGCGTGATCCTGGACCGGCGGGCCCGGAGCGTGAACTCGGACGCGTACTCCTACCTCCGCTCGCACCGCGTCGGGGTGACCTGGTCCTCGCCGGACTACCACTACACCCACCAGAAGACCGTGATCATCGACGGGACGAAGGCCGTCATCATGACGGCGAACCTGACCAGCCGGTACTACACGACGTCACGGGACTTCCTGGTGGTCGATTCCGAACGGGCCGACGTCTCCGCCATCACCACAGTGTTTAACGCCGACTTCAAGGCCAAGGCCGTCCGGCCCCGTGACGGGAGCGACCTGGTCTGGTCACCCACCGACTCGCAAGACCATCTGATCGGCCTCATCAACGGCGCGACCAGCAGCCTGCGCATCTACAGCGAGGAGATGGGCGATCGGACAGTGGAGAACGCGCTCATCAGGGCGGCCAAGCGCGGCGTCGACGTCCAGGTCTGCGGAGAGAACGAGAGCGGCGAGTACGACAGCGCGTTCGCCAAGCTGGCCCGGGCCGGGATCCGGATCAGCTATTACAGCTCCTCCACTGGCTTCTACATCCACGGCAAGGTGGTCGAGGCCGACTACGGCACCCAACACGGGAGGGTCTTCATCGGCTCGGAGAACTTCTCGAACACCTCCCTCAACCAGAACCGTGAACTCGGGCTGATCATCTCCAGTCACGCCGTCATGTCCGCGATCGCCGGCACGTTCGGCTCGGACTTCCGGAACGGTAAGCACTGGTCCTCGGCGTAGGGTTCGGGTCATGACCGTCAACCTGGTCCGATCCGGCAGCCTGTATCCGGGCGTTCCCTACGCGTACGCCTCGGTCGCCCCGCGTGGTTCGCTGATCTTCACCGCCGGGGCGTGCCCCCTCGACGACCGGGGTGAGGTAGTCGGCGCCGGTGACGTCCGGGCTCAGGCCAGCCTGGCCGTGGCCAATCTCGCCACCGCCCTGGCCGAATCCGGCGCCACGCTGGCCGACGTGCTCAAGACCACCGTGTTCGTCGCCTCGGCCGAGCGGGCCGATCTCGTCGCGGCCTGGGATGTCATCAGCGCGGCGTTCGGGGAGCACGACGCGCCCAGCACCCTGCTCGG
>DAIOWL010000687.1:0-4319 GCA_036758545.1 Streptosporangiaceae bacterium
GTTCGGCCTGGCGAACGCGCTGTTCTGGCTGGGCGACCTGGCGGGCACGATCGCCAGCTGCGAGAAGGCCTATGCGGGCTTCCG
This sequence comes from Streptosporangiaceae bacterium, assembly GCA_036758545.1. Lineage (GTDB taxonomy): Bacteria > Actinomycetota > Actinomycetes > Streptosporangiales > Streptosporangiaceae > Palsa-504. The sequence continues at coordinate 85 of DAIOWL010000687.1, forward strand.
CCGCCGCGGCGACCCGATGTTCGCCGCCGGCGCCGCGCTCTCGCTGGTGGGCTACAACAAGGGGTACCTCGGCAACACGGCGGCCGCCCGGGGATGGCTGTCACGCGCGGCCCGGATCATCGAGAACGAGGCCCCGGAACTGCGCGGGGAACTCCTGGGGGCCACCGCGTACGTTACCGAGGACCCGGTCGAAAGCGAGGCGCTGGCGCGGCAGGCGGCCGAGATCGGGCGGGCGAACGGCCACTCCGACCTGGAGCTGATGGCGATGCATGCCGTCGGGCAGGCCCTGGTGCAGCAGGGCCGTACCGAGGAAGGCATGGCCCTGCTGGACGAGGCGATGGCCGCGGTGATCGGCGGCGAGTACGGCGATCCCCTCACGGCCGCGCAGATGAGCTGCATGACGATGGTGGTGTGCGGCAGCTGTTTCGATCTGGAGCGCGCGACGCAGTGGGTGCAGTCCCTCCAGGGCTTCATCGAGCGGTACGGGTGCCCGTTCTTGTACGCGGAGTGCCGCACCTACTACGGCCGGGTCCTGTTCGAAAACGGTGACTGGGGCGCCGCCGAGACGCTTCTCGCCGAGGCGATCTCGATGTCGCAGGGCGTCTTCGAGGCACCGCACGCGTTCGCGTCCGGGACGCTCGCCGAGCTCAGGCTCGCGCAGGGCAGGGTCGAGGACGCGGCCAGGGTGCTGCGCGGCGTCGAGGGGCGCACCGAGGCCGCCGCGGCGGTCGCATCGGTACGCCTTCAGCAGGGCGAGCCATCGGCGGCCGCGGCGGTGCTCCGCCGACGGCTGGCCGCGACGAGCCCGAACAGGCTCGATGTCGCCGCGGTGATCGAGTTGCTCGGCGAGGCAGAGATCGCGCTGAGCGACAGCGGCGCGGCCGTCGAACGGGGACGTGCCCTTATTGCGCTCGGCGCCGCCAGCCACTGCGATCTCATCGTCGCGCACGGCGAGCGCCTGCTCGGGCACGCGCTCGCGGCGAGCGACGTTCCGGCCGCGTGCGTGCACCTGGAGACGGCGCTCGCGGCGTTCGTTCACGCCGGGATTCCCTACCGCACCGCGCAGACGCGGCTGATGCTGGCCCAGGTGCTCGGGCACCGCGACCGTGAGGTGGCCGGGGCCGAGGCACGGACGGCGCTGGCGGTCTTCGAGGACCTGGGGGCCAGCCGCGACGCGGACGCCGCCGCCGCGCTCATGCGCGACCTTGGCATCAAGGCAGCCAGGACCGGGCCGAAGAACACCGGACGGCTGACCAGCCGTGAGCAGGAAGTGCTCGCGCTGCTCGGCGAAGGGCTGTCCAATCCCGAGATCGCCGGGCGGCTGTTCCTGTCGCGCAAGACGGTTGAGCATCACGTGGCGCGTATCTTGTCCAAGCTCGGCCTGCGCGGACGGGCTGAGGCCGCGGCGCTCGCCGCACGGGGTACTCCCGGATAGTCAGCCAGAGATAGGTGAGTTCACCGATGCTCCGCCGTCGGCGGACCGTCATCGTTGGCCTCATGACTACAGCCTGCGTGCATGCCAACGGGATCGACATCTATTACGTCGAGGCGGGAGAGGGCGAGCCGCTGCTCCTGCTCGACAACGCCATGGTCTCGACCAATCCGGCCTGGGCGGCCATTCCCTTCGCCTACGCCTCGTTTCTGGGAACGCTGGCGGAACACTTCCGGGTGATCGCCCCGGACACGCGGGGATCGGGGAAGAGCGTTCACCCCGGCGGCCCGATCCCCGCCGCGCTGCTGGCCGACGACGTCGCTGCCCTCATCGAGGCGCTCAACCTGGACCGGCCGCTGATCTGCGGTTTCAGCGACGGCGGGGAGACCGCGACGCTGGTGGGCATCCGCCATCCCGGCTCCGTGCGCGCGATCGTGAACCATGGGGGGTATGACCTGTTCAACCCGGATCCGCACGCACCCGCCATCGCCATGACGCGGCAGATGCTCGGCGGCAGCGCCGACGCGACCCAGGCCGACCCCGAGGTCAGCGCGAGCCGCTCGCCGGAGCTGCGGGCCATGTTCGAACTGATGAAGGCGGACCACGACAGGGCGCAGGGCGCCGGTCACTGGAAGACCGTCATCGCCCGGACCTTCGACCGGGTCACCCAGCCGCACGGCTGCACCGTTGAGAACCTGAAGGCGATCACGGTGCCGGTCCTCATCCTCACCGGCGACAGGGACCCGTTCTGCACCATCGAGGACGGGGCGGCCGCCTACCGCGCCCTGCCGGCGGGCGCGCTCGCGGTGCTGCCGGACACCGGCCACCTGATCACTCCCGCCGCCGTGCGGACCACGATCGAGTTCTTCGAGCGCCTTGATCATTGACGGCCGGGGAGGATGTTGTGGGTGCGGCGGAACACGTTGCCGGGGTCATAGCGCCGCTTGACCGCGGCCAGGCGCCGGTAGGTGTCCGGCGGGTAGGCCGCCGCGACGTCCGCGGGGCCGGCCGAGCCGAGGAAGCCGACGTAGGCGCCCGACCCCAGGGCGGCCACCGGTGCCCACCGGTTCAGCGCCTGGTCCAGCAGCCCGGGCGGTGCGGGCCGCGGGAGCAGGAAGGCGGCCACGAGCATGGCTTCGGCGTCCCGGTGGGCGAAGGCGGTCGCGTCCCGGCTGACGCGCGCGACCGCGCCGCCCATGCTGCGCAGCGAGAGCGCCGCCCCGCCGCCGGTGAACAGGTCGTCGACGGCGGCGACGCGCGCGTCGTCTAGCGTGGTGAAGAAGGCGTTGCGCACCTCCATGCGCAGCCCCGGAGGCAGCGCCGTCATGTCCTCCAATACCTCGGCGTAGGGCATGACCCTGATGCCGTCGGAGGTGACCGGGGCGAGCGCGCGGAACGGCCGCAGCGCCTCCGCCGCCTCGCCGGCGTCCGGGCTGGCGTAGCAGCACATCAGCGTGATACTGCCGGGCCGCCCGGGCACGGCCGGCATGAGGCTGAGCGTCGTGGTCAGCTTCTCGTCGCTGTCCCGCATGAGGTCACGCCAGCCCGCGATGAGCCGCGGCACGTCACCGGCCTGGTAGCTGATCGTTCCGAAGTGCACCGAGGTGACGGGCTGGGCGGTGAAGTCGAAGCCGACCGCGACGCCGAAGTTGCCGCCGCCGCCGCGCAGCGCCCAGAACAGGTCGGCGTGCTCCACGGCGTCCGCGCCGATCAGCCGCCCGTCCGCGGTGACCACCTGCGCCGCGGCCAGGCTATCGATGGCCAGGCCGTGCCGGCGGACCATCCAGCCGATGCCGCCGCCCAGCGTCAGCCCGCCCACGCCGACCTGATTGGTGTCTCCCGCGGTCAGCCCTAGCCCGAGCGGGCTCAGGGCCGTGGCGACCGCACCCCAGGTCGCGCCCGCGCCGACGCGGACCCGCCTGGAGGCCGGGTCCAGCAGGCGCACGCCGCTGATCCGCCGCACGTCGATGATCATGCCGTCCGCGCTCGTGCTCAGGCCCGCCATGCTGTGCCCGCCGGACCGCACCGTCACGGCCAGCCCGGCGTCGGCCGCGTAGCGCAGCGCCGCCGCCACCCCGGCCGCGTCGAGAGGGCGGACCACGAGGTCGGGGGTGCCGTCGGCGAACAAGGTCGCCGCGGTCCCGGCGTAGCCGTCGTCCCCCGGCACCAGCACCTCCGCGATCGCGCCGAGCGCGGTCAGCGCCGAGGAGAGAAGCTTGCTGCTTGATATCTGCGTCATGTGACGATCGTGCCGATCCGGAGGCGCTCTGTCGTCGTGCCCAGGGCGCGCTTTTCCCCTGGTCAGCAGGGACACAGCCGACCTCCCCCGTACTACGGGCGAAGTAGCCGGCCATGGGTCCGCCCGACGTAGCGGGATCCCGGCGCGGGAGAGACGAAACCACCGACCGTTCGGGACAAAAGATTTTCCAGCCGAACGGACGGTGGTTTCCTGCCCCCGCATCGAGCCTGGCCTGGCCCCGTCCCCGGGCAGGCTCAGGGTCCGGCCGCCAGACCGAAGGCCGCGAAGACCTCGGAACCCTGGAACACCGAATTCCGGCTGATGCCCTCGGCGGTGACGGTGAAGATCTGGAGCGTGTGCGGCTCGTATCCGTCACCGACGCGCTGAAAGGCGGCGAAACCGGGCTGGCCGTTGGCCGCGACCGCCTTCAGGCGCCAGTCCGTTCCGCACGCTTCGAAGACCCATTCCATGAACCGGCCGTAGTTGCCGCGGCCGGCGAACCAGTTGAGCATCGGCGGCATCTCCATGAGCACGTCCTCGGTGAGCAGCCGCTTGAGACCCTCG